>JBIIPV010000003.1:0-15701 GCA_044342435.1 Lacibacter sp.
TACAGCCCAAAAAAATAATTTTCTTTTGATACCGGTCAAAGCTTGTCCTTTCGCCATGATGCGTTCATATACTTTTTCAAGTAAGCGAGGGACTGTTGTGAAAACAGAAGGCTGCACCTCTTTCAGATTTTCTCCAATCGTATCGAGGTTTTGAGCATAGTAAATAGAAACGCCGTTGAACATATAGATGTAAGAAACCATTCTCTCAAAAATGTGGTTAAGGGGCAGAAAACTGAGCGCCTTATCCCCGGCATAACAGAATTCACTAAATACATCATCAATGGAAAGTACATTGCTCAGAATATTTTGGTGACTGAGCATAACGCCTTTGGGGGTTCCTGTTGTACCGGAAGTATAGATGATCGTTGCAAGATCCTGATAGGCAATTTTCTCGTTTGTTTTTTTAAATAGTGCGTGGTCTTTCTCATCCGATTTGGAAAGCAACTCTTTCCAATGCAATGCCTGATTCAATATATCAAAAGAATAAATTGCTTGAACAGTTGGTGTATTTGCGCGTACCGACTGCACTTTTTCATATAAATTTTGATCACTTACAAATACCAGTTTAATGGCCGCATCATTTAAAATAAATTCCAGTTCAGCATTTGCAAGCGTTGGATAAAGTGGTACCAGAATAGCTCCTGTTTGTTGAATTGCAAGATCCAGCATCAGCCACTCCGGCCTATTGTTGGAAATGACTGCAATTTTATCTCGATTTTCTATCGTCATATCATTGCCACTTACCCCGATATGAATTAGACCGGATGCAAGTTGGCTTACAGTTTGCTGAACTTCCCGGGTACTGTATTTTTTCCAGATACCATCTTCTTTTGCAGCAAACATATCCTCCAGGGGAAAATGATTAAGCTGATATTCTATGCAATCAAATAGTCTTGTCGGCTTCATGGCAACGATTTTTAAATGATCTGTAAAGAAAGTTAATCATTTTCATTCAAAAAATTACAACGCCGGAAATTTCAGAAAGAATCCTACTCAGATATTGAAAGCATTTCAATTAATCTTCCGGATGAGCATTGATCATATCTTCTTATTTTCAAGTATGAATATTTTAACATGAACGAAAAGAAGGCTGCAAAGAAAATATCAGATCATTACATCGAGCAATTAGCCAATGAATTATATGGCAAAAACACCATAAAGGCTGATGCTTGCAGGCATATTCTGGCAGCTGCCTATTTCACAACAAAACTTGGTGCTTCTATAGCAATGATCGGCGGCTACCTAGTTGAAATTTTAGGGTCTATCAAGATGATGATACAATTCAAAGGTTTTAGCAGTGGCTGGAAGATGGACATAAGAAACAATGATATTGGTATTGGAATAGGGAAGAAAAACAAAAATGCAAGTTTCAATGAATTACTCGAACTAACAAGAAACATCATTGCAAAAGGCGGCTATTTTATGCCTTCAGGTCGTTTATACAGTGATGAACAACCATCTTAACCCAGTAGTTACTTGGCTTTGTAGTATTGACCTACGGGAACCTTGAAAATTTTTGATTTTTGAAAACGACTGAATTCGGCATAGGTTGTTGCATTTTTCTTGGTCCAGTTTTCAAACGAAGCCAGATTGGAAGGCGCTTCAAACATCCAGTAATTATAAGCTTCAAACAAACCTTCCTGTAGTAGCTGACGCTGATGTTCAAATAAACGAAATGGATAACGTTCTTTCACTTCATGATACCAGTCGAGCAGAAACCGTGTACGCAACATGATCAGTGATTCTGTTGTGATACCATTAGTCACTGCACTGCTGTTTTTACGCATGATGTCTGATACTGCCAAAGAAAATTCACTTGAATTTTTTGCTTGTTTATTCTGATCTCCATTTTGGATGAAAATACGTTTATATGTTTCCAGTAGAAGTGTTTTCATTTCAGCAGTGCGGTTGCTGTAAGATTCCATATTGATGAACATCTCACCATACAACAATGTCCATGTAAGTTCCTGTGTATAACTATAGAAACGGGCAGCGAAATAATAATTCGCAGCATAAGATGGATCTGCTTTTATGCCTGTTTCCCATTGCTGGATACAATTATTGTCTTTGTTCATCCATAGCAACTCCCCATATTCTGCGTAGAGCGGGCCGCTATCGGGATATTTTTTTATCGCTTTCTTATACAGTTTTTCGCAATCCTTCACCTCCTGCAACGCTTTGTGAATATTGCCTGCTATCTGAAAAACCTGTACATCCGCATCTTCCCGGTCGAGTAATGGTTGGATGGCTTCTTTGGACTTGGCGTAATTTCTCTGGTAATAATAGGTTAGTGCAAGGTCTTTCTGTACTTGAAGGTTCTTCGGATCTAAAGCCAATGCTTTATTCAATACAAGAACGGCATTATTCCAGTCACCCGTACGCATGAATTGCTGTGCAGTTTCCTGTAATTGCGACAAATCCTGGTCCTGTGCAGAGACAGAATGAATAGACAGAAATGAGATGATAAGAATAAACAGATTCTTTTTCATAGAATGTAAAAGTAAAACAAAGGTCACGAATACTGCAGTGTATGAATCAGAAAGAAAAATTAAAGCTTTCCATTAATCAGATGGGTAAGTAATCCATCGCGTAGTTTTGGTTCAAACCAGGTACTTTTCGGAGGCATGATCATACCACTGTCTGCAATGGCAAACAATTGATCCATTGTTACCGGGTATAAACTAAAAGCCACCATCACTTCACCGCTATCAACGCGATTTTTCAGTTCATCAAGGCCGCGAATCCCCCCTACAAAATCAATGCGTGAATCGGTGCGCTGATCCAGGATGCCGAGGTGTTTTTCAAGGATGTTGCTGGAAAGAATCGTCACATCGAGTACACCAATCGGATCTTCAGTATAGGTTCCTTTTTTTGCAGTCAGGCGATACCACTCACCATTGAGATACATGCCGAATTCGTGAGGTGAAGAAGGAGCTGTAAGTTTTCCGCTCTTTTTTTCTACGTCGAAATCAGCAGATAATAATTGAATGAAAGACTCAGCGGTATGTCCGTTCAAGTCTTTGACAACCCTATTATAATCCAGAATTTTTAATTCACTTGAAGGAAATAAGGTGGTCAGGAAATAGGAGGCAGAAGCAGAAGTATCCTGGCCTAAAGACTTTTTCACCTTTGCAGCAGAAGCAGCACGGTGATGGCCATCGGCGATATAAGTTTCTTCCACTTCTTTCTGAAAAAGACCCGTTATTTTTTTGATCGTCGCATCATCATTCACCACCCATACAGAATGCTGAACGCCATCCTCCGTCTCAAAATCATATATCGGAGATTTCTCATTTTTCCATTTTTCAACCAACTGATTAATTTCTTCAACATCCCGATAAGCCAGAAACACATTTCCTGTCTGGGCACCTGTTGCTAGGATATGGTTGATGCGGTCGTTTTCTTTTTCCGGACGGGTAAGTTCATGTTTTTTGATAACCCCTTTCTCATAATCCTTCACACTGCTTGCGCAAACAATTCCGGTTTGACTGCGACCGTCCATTACCAGTCGGTAAATGTAATAGCAAGGTTTATCTTCCTGAAACAGAACACCTCTCTGAAGATAAGCCTGCAGATTTTCTTTTGCTTTTTCATATACAACTTCAGTATGAGGGTCGGTGGACTCCGGCAAATCAATTTCTGAACGTGTGATATGAAGAAAAGAATAGGGATTACCCTGTGATTCCTTTTTTGCCTCTTTGGTATTGAGGACATCATAAGGACGGGATGCTACCTGACGAGCAAATTGAGCCTGTGGCCTAAGGGCCATGAAAGGAACGATGGAAGCCATAATCTATACTTACTAACCGGCTGCAAAGAAAAGGAAAATAAAGGGGAAAACCGCTAAGTTTATTTGAAGATTAACCCTTGACTTGTGCAAAATGTTTCAACAACTCACATAAAACTTCAACGCTGCTGTAAGGTAATGCGTTATAAAGACTCGCCCTGAACCCACCTACACTTCGGTGGCCTTTCAGACCATACAGACCGTTTTCTTTGAAAAGTTGCAGAAGCTCAGTTTCATGATCAGGATTCTGAAGCGTAAAAACAACATTCATCAAACTTCTGTATTTTTCTTTTACAGGAAGTGTATAGAGGGAATATGATGACAAGGTGGAATAGAGCAAGTTTGCTTTTTCTTTGTTGCGCCTTTCCATTTCTTTCACTCCGCCCTCCTTTTTGATCCATCTAAGAACCAGCATTGCAACATAAACAGCAAAAACAGGAGGCGTGTTTAACATGCTTCCTTCAGCAATGTGATTCCGGAAATCCATGATTGAAGGAATGGATCGTTTTAATTTTCCAAGAAGATGTTTGTTGACAATCACGAGTGTGACTCCGGCTGCTCCCATATTTTTCTGCGCACCTGCATAAATGAGACCAAAATGGTTGAAATCAAGCTCTCTGCTGAAAATATCACTGCTCATATCTGCAACCAGAGGTACAGAAGCAATTTCTGGAAATTGATGCCATTGTGTGCCTGCAATGGTTTCGTTAGATGTAAGATGAAGATATGCTGCAGTTGAAGGTATATCTAATGTGTCCGGCATCCCCGTAAACTGTTGTTCACGCGTTGATCCTGCTATATCAACTTGTCCGAACAAACGTGCTTCCTTAATGGCCTTTACACTCCAGGTACCTGTTTCCGTATAAGCAGCAACCTGATCCTGATCCAGCAAATTCATTGGAACCTGCATAAACTGTGTTGTTGCCCCTCCCTGAAGAAAAAGTACTTCATGATCCTCATCCAGATGAAGTAGTTCTTTGACGAGACTACGCGCTTCTTCCATCACTTCAATGAAAGCGCCTGTTCTGTGACCGATTTCAAGCAATGATAAATCTGAATGATTAAAATTGAGAACTGCCTCTGATGCCTCTGTCAAAACAGAAGCAGGCAGAATACCGGGACCTGCATTAAAATTATGTGTCATCAAAGCGAAATTAATTATTTTAACAGTTAACGAAAGTTTGTTTCCGATTGATCGTTAAAATGACCGGGAACGTCAGACAAAAAACAATCAATTCTCTGAAAACATAAAGGATTATTTTTGTCATTGAACAAATATGAACATTCAACTACTTATTCACGACCTGACCAATCCAACGCTTTTGTTTTTTTTGCTTGGAGTTGTAGCTGCAATAGTAAAGAGCGATCTTGAAATCCCCCCCCAGTCTGTTAAATTCATTTCACTTTATCTGCTTTTTTCCATTGGGTTTAAAGGAGGACAGGAACTGGCACACGGCGGAGTTACGAGAGAAGTTTTAGTTACCCTTTGTCTGGCATTTTTCTTAGCTGCTCTGATTCCGCTTTATTCATTCTTTATTCTCAAAAGGAAACTTGGCGTACATGATGCAGGCGCTGTAGCTGCAGCTTATGGGAGTGTGAGTGCAGTAACTTTTGTGGCCGCTTCTGCATTTCTTGAGTCGCAACAAGTACATTACGGTGGACACATGGTAGCGGCAATGGCTTTAATGGAAGCCCCTGCGATCATCATTGGAGTTATGCTGATCAGAAAATTCGACCCGGTAAAAACAAAACAGCAAAGCTTACGCTACATTGTACACGATGCGCTGACCAACGGAAGTGTATTGATGATCATGGGAAGTCTCATCATCGGCATCGTTGCTGATACAAAGCAGGCTGAAGGCATCAAACCATTTACTTCAGATATATTCAAAGGGTTTCTTGCTGTATTTCTTTTGGAGATGGGAATGGTTGCTGCAAAAAGATTTAAGGTATTCAGAAGTTATGGATGGTTTGTGGTTTTATTTGGGCTGCTGCTACCACCTATAAACGGATTGCTCAGTATAGTGATCAGTTCCTTTTTTGACATGGAGAATGGCAATCGATTATTATTAGCGATACTGGCATCAAGCGCTTCTTATATTGCAGTTCCTGCTGCCATGCGTTTGGCTGCTCCAAAAGCAGATCCCGGGCTTTATATTCCAATGGCTCTTGGTGTTACTTTTCCCTTCAACCTCACTATTGGTATTCCTTTATATTGGTGGCTGATTCAGTAATAATATTTATCCTGGTTTAATTTAAATTCATTCAACATGAAGAATACTGATGATTAAAAGTTCATCAATCAGTGAGATTCATGAATCCGGTAAAATACCGCTGTTTTTTACTGTCACATCTTCTAATATATAAATGGATTCCGTTTTCTGCAGCATGCCGAATGAATTCATTCACCACTTCAACGATTTCGCGATCGATGTATTCCGAATTGGTTGCGTCAATGTAAAGACGCATATTCTCTTTTACAGATAACAGATTTCTCCGGATAATCCCCTTATTCAAAAAAGACACATCCTTTCCAAATTTAATGACCATGCGATGGTCGTCTTTCATAATTCTGACTGATGAATTAAATATTTGTACAACATAAAAAACAAGGGCCGCAAACAATCCTACAAAAACACCTTTCAACAAATCTGTTTGAAGTATCGCAACAATTGTGACCAAAAAAGGAATGAACTGATCCGGGCCTTTTTTCTTCATGTCAAGAAACAATTTCGGCTGTGTTAATTTATATCCTGTCACTATCAAAATTGCAGCCAGGCTTGTCAAGGGAATTAAATTGAGCCAACGTGGAATGAATAGCAGACTAAACAATAAGAGCAAGCCGTGAAAGATTGTACTGTACTTCGAAGCCCCTCCGGCATACACATTTGCAGAACTTCTGACGATGACGCTTGTAACCGGAAGCCCTCCGAATAAAGCCGATAAGATATTTCCTGCTCCCTGTGCTTTCAATTCGTGATTAGGGGGTGTGATTCTTTTTTGAGGATCAAGCTTATCAATAGCTTCGATACTGAGCAAAGATTCAAGACTTCCGATGATTGCAATGATGATTGCAACGGACCAGGTTTTCCAATTCGCCCAGGCATGAAAATCGGGAAAAGCAAGAGAGGAAACCAATAATTGCGGTGATTCAAAAACCGGAATCAAAACCAATTGCCCCTCGGAAAGAGACCATTCGGAATAAGAGAAATCTAAATATGAATTTATCAATACACCTGAAACAACAACCAACAGTGGTGGTGGAAGAAAACGAAAAAAAGAATTTACTCTCAGAGGTTTTGATTCGAAGATCAACAAAATCAAGAGTGACACCATCCCAATCAGCAATGCCCCCTTATCCGGATGCATCATTGCCTGAACTGGTTCAGTGTAAAATTTTTTTTCCGATGAAGCAGAAGTGATTACGCCTGAATGATACAGATTGGCAAACCCGAAGAAAAAAGGAATTTGCTTTAATATCAGGATCACGCCAATTGCGGCAAGCATGCCTTTGATGACTGAAACAGGAATATACGATGCAACCTGACCGGCTCTCAGGAAGCCAAATAAAATCTGGATTACACCTGCGATGAGCACACTCAGCAAAAAGGCATGATAGGATGGAAGATCTGCTAAAGCCCCGGCAACGATGGCTGTCAAACCAGCTGCAGGTCCACTTACACTCAAGGGAGATTTACTGATCAAACCCACAACAATTCCACCTATTATGCCGGCAACCATCCCAGCTATGGGCAATGTACCTGAAGCAAGTGCCACACCCAAACAAAGTGGCAATGCTACAAGGTAAACAACAACAGAAGCAGAAAAGTCAGACAATAATTGCTTGAGTGAAAATCGCATGCATATCTATGATTAAAAATCAGACTACAAGTTATTCATTTATATTTTGATGCTTTTCAGAATATAGGAACGGAATAAATACTTGCGAAAAGAACTTGATAAACTTTACGAAAAATAAAAAAAGCCCCACTGGGGCTAATATGAAAGAATACGATTTCTTTTCTATCATACACTGTACCGAATATCAAATATTCAATCCTCCGCAGACACTGATTGTTTGTCCAGTTATATAAGAGGAAAGATCGCTGGCCAGGAAGAGTGTAACATCTGCAATATCTGATGCACTCGCGAAACGTCCGAGCGGAATACCAGCCTTGTATTTATCAGCCCCCTCTCCTTCTTTCAGATAACTGGTCATATCTGTTTCAACAAAACCAGGTGCAATGGCATTACAACGAATATTACGACTACCCAATTCTTTTGCTACGCTTTTAGTAAAACCGATGACGCCGGCTTTACTCGCCGCATAGCTGCTTTGTCCGGCATTACCCATCTCTCCAATCACTGAACTCATATTGATGATTGCTCCTCTCTTTGCTTTCATCATCGGCCGAATCACCTGTTTGGTCATGTTAAATACGCTGTTCAGATTTACCTGAATCACTTCATTCCACTGCTCCGGACTCATTCTCAGCAGTAAATTATCTTTAGATATACCTGCATTGTTGACGCATATATCAACAGTACCAAAAGCAGCAATCACTTCATTCACAAAAGTTTCACAGGAGGCAAAATCAGCGGCATTGCTCTTCCATCCTCGTGCCTGAACGCCCATCGAACATAATTTTTCTTCAAGCAGTTTGGCCCGTTCAGCACTGCTATCGCTCACATATGTGAAAGCAACATGTGCTCCTTGCTCAGCAAATTTGACGGCTACAGCTTCTCCGATACCCCTTGCAGCACCGGTAACAATGGCAACTTTTCCTTCAAGTAGTTTCATGTTTTATTGGTTGTTGGTTGTTGATTACGAATTACGGGTTACGAGTTATGAGATCTATGAAATAGTAACTACTCCTATCTCATCTCTCCTATCAATTTTACGACACCCTGATTTTCTGTCTTCATCATTCATTAATCCTGCAAAGAAAATGAATTTAATTTGTATAAAAGAACAAACCACCCGAAGGTGGTCTGTTTATGTGTGAGAAAAATTATTTACAAAAACTGTATTACTGAAGTACCCATGGGGTAGCCGCAGATTCAGGAAGTTTTTCCATCACCAGGGCCTGAGGGAAAGTAGGACTAGTCAGCTTGCAGGCATAACCAATCAAATCAGGATCTCCGCTGCGAAGTACATTCAGAGTAAAAACAACTCCTTTTTCAGTAGTAGAAGAAAATCTAAATTCTTCAGATCCGTTTTCCTCATTGATCAGGATCTCACTGAGAATGCCGGTAAATTCAACATCGTCAGTAATGTGAAAACGAACTTTCTGGTTTTTTTTGTAACCAAATACGTCTCCTGTAAACAGAAGAGGGTTTTTCTGATGTTCGATTTTCTGGAAATAAGCAGGTAAATCTTCACTGCCAATCCCGGCTCCTTTGCCCGGCCCTGCGAAGGATGCCGCGAAAAGAAAGAACATCATGGTTGCGCTTAGTAATAACTTTTTCATGGGGTTGATTTTTAATGGTTTCATAAAGGAATACAGATATAATTACAATGGAAAATTAATAAGGGGTAATCAGATTAAACAAATCAAAATCGCATATTCCCTGAATCTACATGCAAACCCTTAGACGGGCCTGAGGGCATCCTGCTAAGGGTTGTGAAACGCAGATTCCTATTTAATGAAAAAAATACAAGACAGCTTGCGGCAAATAAAGATTGTACGAACAAAAAAGCCACGAATCAATCGTGGCTTTATGAATAATTAGAAAGCATTATGTAAATAATATAATCAGCAAAAAACTATAGTGGGTAAGAACCTTGATTTTGCAATATACCGGCAATTCTTCTGCGGGCCTCTTTACTATTGAATGAAGAAGCTTTGGCAAATCGCTTCAGTCCGAGCAAAAGCATCCGTTGATCATCTCCGGAAGCAAATGCATTGATGGCATCTTTCCCGTGTTTATGGATACGATCTGCGGCATCATACAGATAAATTCTCATCATATCTACTTCCATTTGGACGGCTGCTTCTCCTTTCAACTCGACCAGGCGGGCAGCCCTCAGTAAGGCGCTTTCCGCACAAAAAGTCTGAATCGCCATATCCGAAATATGCATCAAGATCTCCTGTTCATCTTCTATCTTCATCATGAGCTTCTGCACGGCCGCACCCGCTGTGAGCAAGATGGCTTTCTTGAACCCGGCAATGGCTTTGAATTCTGCTGCAAATCCTTCCATTTCTTCAGTTCCAAATTCAGGGATACTCATCAACTCTTTCTGTACCTGCATAGCAGCACCCATTAAGTCAAGTCTTCCTTTCATTGCACGCTTTAATACCATATCAACAGACAATAATCTGTTGATTTCATTGGTGCCTTCATAAATACGGTTAATGCGGCTGTCGCGATAAGCGCGGGAAATTTCATATTCATCACTGAAACCATTTCCACCAAAAATTTGTACCCCTTCATCTACCACAAAATCAAGCATCTCACTTCCTTCTACTTTCAACAATGCACATTCAATGGCATATTCTTCTGCAGCACCCAGCAAAGCTTCATGAAAAGGTTTTCCGGAAGCAAGTAATTCTTTTTCTTTATCATCGATCCATTTCGCTGTCCGGTAAAGTGTACTTTCCAACACCCAGATCCGCACAGCCATTTCAGCAAGTTTTTGTTTGATGGCACCAAAGCTGATGATGGATTTCTGAAACTGCTCTCTGGTCATTGCATATTGAAGCGATGTATTTAAACAACGCTTTGCGCCTCCCAATGCGGCAGCCGCAAGTTTTAAGCGTCCGATATTCAGAATATTAAAAGCAATGACATGACCTTTTCCAATTTCACCCAATACATTCTCTACAGGCACTTTACAATCCTGAAAAAACAATTGAACGGTTGAAGACCCCTTGATTCCCATTTTGTGTTCTTCACTCCCTTGTGAAAAGCCCTCCATGCCTCTTTCCAAAATGAATGCAGTAAACGACTTGCCATCAATTTTTGCAAAAACCGTATACACATGCGCGAAGCCACCGTTGGTAATCCAGCACTTCTGACCATTTAGGATGTAATGCTTTCCGTCTTCACTTAACCTTGCCGTTGTTTTTGCACCAAGTGCATCACTGCCACTATTCGGCTCCGTTAGTCCGTATGCTCCTTTCCATTCACCGCTGGCCAGCTTCGGAATATATTTTGCTTTTTGCTCGGGAGTACCGAAGTACAAAATAGGCAATGTACCAATACCTGTATGTGCAGCAATTGCAACGGAAAATGAATTTCCTCCACCGAGTGCCTCATTTACCAATGTGGCTGTAATAAAGTCTTTCCCTAAACCTCCGTATTCCTCCGGGGCCGAAGTTCCAAGTAGGCCAAGCTCGCCTGCTTTGTCCATTAAAGATGGCATCAATCCCTCCTCCATTTTGTCGATCCGAGCCGCGAGGGGAAGCACTTCCGTATCCAGAAACTGTGCACACATCTCTTTTACCATCACCTGTTCTTCATTAAACACTTCCGGTATAAAAGTTTCAGAAGGAATGCCTGCATGCAAAAGCCATTCTCCTCCTTTTATTTGTAAGGGTGTAGATGTTGGTGTGTTCATGATATTATGTTTTAAATTTGAGAATTCAGATTATAAAAGCTTATCCGCTCTGCAGATTATCATACACTCTTTGTAACACCTCTTTTGCCACCTGAATATGCTTTTCAGCAACACCGGAAAGGGCTTCATTCATCGTCTGATTTGCCACCTCCATCGATTGTGTTTCCATCAGCCTGCCCTTCTCCGTCAAAAACACCTCATTAATCCGACGATCCGTTTTGCTGGCGATTCTTTTTACAAGCTTTTGTTTTTCAAGGTTATCTACCAGCCTTGTGATACTCGGCTTGTCCCTGAATGTCGCATTGCATAAATCCTGTTGACTCATGCCATCCTGCTTCCACAGATAATACAAAACGCTCCATTGCTCAACCGTGATTTCTAAACCCGATAATTTAAAATTGCGCTGCAAGCTTCGAGCAATGGCTGTCGTGGCCTTTCCGGTCATGAAACTATTGAGCTCGCTGGGTTTAAATTGGTTGTTTGGCATATAGTTGTTTATGCAACTAACCAAAGTTAGGGAAATTCTATATTCAGAAAAAGATGATTTTAAGCATTCAATTGTTAAATCTTTCAAAAAGGCATTCAGATTTCCCGATTGATCCAAAGTAGCAATCACCGAAAGATCATCTGACCGAGAAAGTACAAACCGCAAACTGACGCTTATCTTTGGTATAATGGCAAGGTTTCATCTGCAAGACTCCATGAATTTAATCGGCAAGCTAACACTTCGCCGAGCTTTCAATTTTTTGAAGGTATGGACTAGCTATTGGCTGAGCCGCATGATACAAAAGCCAATCCAGTGGGGGCTGCCTGTTTCAATGTCATTTGAGCCAACAACCAGCTGCAACCTGCGTTGTCCGGAATGCCCAAGCGGACTCAGGTCATTCACCCGACCTACCGGAATGGCCAATCAATCTTTCTTTGAAAAAACCATTGATGAAATACATCAGGATATTCTTTACCTGATTTTTTATTTTCAGGGAGAACCGTATCTGCATCCGCAATTCACAGACCTGGTGCGTTATGCATCATCCAAAAAAATATATACTGCCACATCTACCAATGCCCACTATCTGACAGACGAAAAAGCAAAAGCGACAATCGAAAGCGGACTGGATCGTTTAATTATTTCCATCGATGGCACCAGCCAGGATGTTTATGAACAATACCGGGTTGGAGGCAAACTGGATAAAGTAATTGAAGGTGCAAAGCGGATCGTGAAATGGAAAAAAGAATTAAAAAGCAAAACACCTTTTGTGGTTTTTCAGTTTCTGGTGGTGAAGCCAAACGAACATCAAATCGAAGATGTTAAACAGTTAGCCAAAGAAGTGGGCGTAGATGATGTATGGTTCAAAACCGCGCAGGTTTATGATTACGAAAACGATCCGAATAACCTGATTCCGGAAAATAAAAAATATAGTCGCTATACCCTGAATACAGAAGGTCGAAACACACCCAAAAACAAAATGATGAATCACTGCTGGAAACTCTGGCATGCCAATGTGATTACCTGGGACGGCCTGGTGGTTCCCTGTTGTTTTGATAAGGATGCACAACATCGCCTGGGAGACCTTAAAACAGAATCATTCAAAGAAATATGGCATAGTAGTTCATACAAATCCTTCAGGCAAAACATAATGAAAGGAAGAAAAGAAATTGATATCTGTTCAAATTGCAGTGAGGGCTTGAAAGTATGGAGCGATTAACCTTAGATAAGAATAATACAATGTATAAAAAGCATGAAACACTTATTTGATTTCAGCTATCTACACTCCCTCTCCGATGATCCTGCATTTGTTCCGCAAATGATACAGACATTTCTCAAAATTGTTCCTTCTCAGGTTCAAGCTTTAAAAGAGGCGATGGAAAAAGATGATGCAATACAGTCAGGCCTCGTCTTACATCAGCTAAAACCTTCCATGCAAGCTTTTGGATGCAATACTTTGATACCTGAAATAATCGAGCTTGAACTATTGGCTAAAACCGGTCATTCCCCCCACACGCAAATTGATCGTTACCATCAACTTATAGCAGATATCAATCAATGCATCGCATCACTTAAGCAAATACAGGAGCAGGGTTTCTGATAGAAAGGAGATTAAATTAAGGGTCTACACTTAGCAAAGCATTAGGCGACTGCTCAATTTTTAAGTTTAGCATCTCATTTTGTTTGAAACGAATTAACCCTGTTGTAATCTTGTGTAGTCATTCAATGACAACATATCCAAATCCTACCAAAAACCAACAAAATCCAATGGCCTGTTTTTAACAACGGCCCTATGAAACCAAACGGCTTCTGTATCTTTCGAAAACGGACTATTTGAGAAAAAAACATTGAAGCCCGCAAATCCCGCCAGTCGGCGGGATTTTGCTTTTACGGCATTTCAATTAAATAAGTATTTTTATCTATATCAGATTAGATATAAATTATATATCTTCGGATTTTCGCTACATATATTTAAACCTGGATTTCATTAAAAAAAGAAAAGATATTTTAAATTCTATCAAGCAGCTAATTAATGAGCAAGACTTCTTTAATCATTGCAGACGACCATAAACTCATCGCAGATATGTGGGGCGCGGTACTAACTGCCGGAGGCACATGTAACATAAAAGCGAGCGTGGCTTCTTGTACAGAACTACGTGAAAAAGTTGCAACCTTCAAGCCTGATATCGTGTTGCTGGACATCGTTCTTGCTGATGGATCCTCTCTCGATTGTCTTCTGGAGCTTAAAACGCTTTCACCAAAGACAAAATATCTCATTGTTTCCGCTTACACTGATCTCCCAACCATTAAAAAAGCATTTGGGATCGGTGCAGATGGCTACCTTACCAAAACCTCTTCACTGAAAGAAATTACAGAAGCTATTGAACAGGTGAAAGCAGGAAAAAAATACCAGTGCAGAGAAGTACAAGAACTGATATCAAGTGTTTTTCTGGAAGACAAGCAAACGCTGCAGGGCAATAAGAAAAGTGCAGAGCTCACCAAAAAAGAAAAAGAAATCGCCTACCTGATCTATAAAGGCCTCAGCGCAAAAGATATTGCAGCAAAACTCGGGGTAAGTTCCAAAACTGTTGACGTACATAGACACCACATCTACCAAAAACTTGGACTAAAAAAACTATCCAGGCTAATATGGTATGTGCAGGAAAACTTGCACTTATTCAGTGAAATATCTTCTTAGTGATGATCACCCGTTCCACCTTGCAGTTCCTTTCTGCACTTAAAAAAAATAACCAAAAAGACTGGTTCGATAAGAACAGGGAATCCTATATAGCAGCAAAAGAAAATGCAATCAGACTTATAGAATATATCATCAATGTACACGGGAAGAAGGATCCTTCTATATCAGAAATAACTGCAAAAAATTGTTTCTTTCGGATTAATAGAGATGTCCGTTTCAGCAAAGACAAGTCCCCTTATAAAACAAACATTGGCGCGTATATCAACCCCGGAGGAAAGAAAACGATGACAGCAGGATATTATTTACATATTGAGCCGGGAGGGTCTTTTGCCGGAGGGGGTTTATATATGCCACCGCCTGATCTCTTAAGAAAAATCAGACAGGAAATCGATTATAATACTGATCAGTGGAAAAAAATCATATCGTCACGATCTTTTAAATCCGTTTATGGAACACTCAACATGAATAAAGAAATTTCATTGTCCCGGCCACCAAAAGGATATGAAGCCACTCATCCTGCTGCTCAATTTCTGATGTTAAAAAGCTATGTAGCAACAATCCAATTCTCCGACAAAGAGCTTTTATCAGCTGATCTTCCTAAAAGATTACTTTCCGCTTTCTCTGCGTTACAACCCATGATTCATTTTCTGAACGAAGCACTCGACTCGGAATAAAAAAGAGATGCACATAAATCTACTTTTTTATTTATGAATCTTTAAAAAATGTGTGCGGCAATGAAGTTAACCTGGGGTTGTTCAATCGTTATTATAAACAAATTACAGCAATCCTTTTGAAAGCAGGTATTCAGCAATTTGCACGGCGTTTGTCGCAGCACCTTTTCTCAAATTATCACTCACTATCCACATATTGAGTGTATTGGCCTGCGATTCATCTCTTCGCAAACGTCCAACAAATACTTCATCTTTCTCATGCGCATCCATCGGCATCGGATATTGTTGTGAAGCATTGTCATCCACAACAATTATACCGGGCGACTGACTCAAAATTGTTTTCACCTCATTCAGATCAAAATCATTTGCAAACTCAACATTCACACTTTCACTGTGTCCGCCCATCACCGGAATACGCACCGTGGTTGCAGTTACACGAATGGAATCATCCTGCATGATCTTACCGGTTTCCTTCACCATCTTCATCTCTTCTTTGG
>JBIIPV010000118.1:0-4684 GCA_044342435.1 Lacibacter sp.
CAATAAAGATGTTGGAGAGATGACGGACAACGAACTTGCAGAAATCCGCAATCAGGAAATAGGATTTGTATTTCAACAGTTCAACCTGCTTCCACGCCTCAGTGCTCTTGAAAATGTTGCCCTTCCGCTCATCTATGCAGGCGTTTCCAAAAAAGAAAGAAATGACCGGGCAGCAGAAATGCTGGGAAAAGTCAATTTGGCTGATCGGGCAAAACACAAGCCCAATGAATTGAGCGGAGGACAGATTCAACGTGTAGCCATCGCCCGCGCTTTGGTTAATAACCCCTCAATCATTCTTGCAGACGAACCAACCGGAAATCTAGACACAAAAACCTCTGCTGAAATCATGCAGCTTTTAACAGAGATTCATGGAATGGGAAACACCGTTGTACTGGTAACACACGAAGAAGATATTGCCGCCTATGCAGGAAGAGTTGTGCGTCTGCGTGACGGATTAATTGAAAGTGATAAACAACAAAAAGCTTTTGCTGCCGGCTGATAATTTCATTTCCCTTTACAACCTTTTATGTTTCTTTGTTGTTAGTCCCTAACATTTAACAACGTTTCATAGAATTATGGCATTTAAGATATATACCAAAACCGGAGATAAAGGAACTACCTCTCTTATTGGCGGAACCAAAGTACCCAAAAGCCACCTCAGAATTGAATCTTATGGCACTGTAGATGAACTCAATTCACATATCGGATATTGTAATGACCTGATTCAAAACCCATCTGTAAATGGTTTGCTGAAAGAAATCCAGGATCGGCTTTTTACAATTGGCTCCTCACTGGCAACAGATCCTGAAAAAGAATCTGCCATGAAAATTCCGGATCTGAAAGAAGAGGACATCACATTATTGGAAAATGAAATGGACAAGATGGATGAGTCGCTTCCCGCAATGAAATCTTTTGTACTACCGGGAGGTCATCCCATCGTATCTTCTCTCCATATTGCCCGATGCGTTTGCCGCAGAGCAGAAAGATCCTGCGTAAGAATGCAATACGAACAAATGGAAGTGGATGAAAAAGTAATCAAATATCTAAATCGACTCAGCGATTACCTTTTTGTTTTGAGTCGTTTTATGACCAAAGAACTCAACGCTCAAGAAATTCCATGGAAACCCAGGATAGGTTGAAAAATATTTTAAATCAAAGCTAAAGCGCAATTAATCCATCTTTCATTTGCACCCGACGATCGCACTGAGCAGCTAATTCGTCATTATGTGTAACGATTAAAAAAGTTTGTCCGAGTTCGTCACGAAGTTTAAAAAACAACTTGTGTAATTCTCTTGCATTTGACGAATCCAGGTTTCCTGATGGCTCATCTGCCAAAATAATATCTGGTTGGTTGATCAATGCCCTTGCCACTGCCACACGTTGCTGTTCCCCGCCTGATAATTGAGATGGCTTATTGTCTTTTCTGTGTGCTATTCCAAGTAAGGAAAGTAATTCATTTGCTCTTTTTTCTGTTTCATCCTTTTTATGCTTTCCGATCCAGGCCGGCACACAAATATTTTCAAAAGCGGTGAATTCGGGTAATAAATGATGAAATTGAAAAATGAATCCAATGTGCTTGTTCCGAAAATGTGCAAGTTGATTCGACTTCATCCCTGTTAGTTGATGCTCGCCCATCCAAACCTCTCCCTTGTCCGGCTCATCCAATGTACCCATGATGTGCAAAAGGGTACTCTTCCCCGCACCGCTTGCTCCGACAAGACTGACAATTTCCCCCTGATGAACAATTAAATCCACTCCGCGCAGAACCTCGACGGTACCGTATTTTTTAAAAATCTGTTTGGCCTTTAACATCTTAAAATATCAAAAAGTGAAGATAGGAAATAGCCATAACTAAAATTCGACACCAGCAAGAATGTTCTTGTAGGCTATTCTATATGACCATTAAAACTATAATAATTCACATATAAAAGTGTCAAGAGATATAAACATAAAAGTTAAACCTGTTAAAAGTCAGGCAAACCATATTTGGAAATTTCAGCAGGAAAGTTACATTTGCGGAAAATTCACAAGAATATGTTCTGGACACTCGAACTGGCATCCTACCTCGAAGACGCACCCTGGCCTGCAACCAAAGATGAACTGATTGACTATTCAATACGCAGTGGTGCTCCTATTGAAGTAGTTGAAAATCTTCAGGAACTGGAAGATGAGGTAGAGATTTATGAAAGTATTGAAGACATCTGGCCCGACTATCCGAGCCAGGATGATTTCTTTTTTAACGAGGACGAATATTAAAATCTGAAAATATTTATTCTATAAAAAAGCCGGCAATGCCGGCTTTTTTATTTTATACAAGACTTAAAATGCGAGCTTGAAATACAAAAGCAGCACCGATAGAAAAAAGATAATGCCATTACAAAGTATCACAGGCAGAAGACGAGGCTTATGAAATATGCCGTACACCAACCAGATCAAGGTGCTGGTTGTCACAATTAAAATCATATAAATACTCAGGTCGCCCACACTTTTACTGACCCATGCCTGATAAACCTGAGGCACGAAAGTGATGCTGCTCAAAAAAGAGCCAAACAATCCCATCCATTTCACCCAGGTTTTATTCGTATCCATCACGCTGAATTATTTTTCCATTTGTTCAATAACATCCGCTGTTACACCCGTGAAACTAAATCCACCATCATGGAAAAGATTTTGCATAGTCACCATGCGGGTGTGGTCGCTGAACATCAGCGTAATATAATTGGCGCAGTCTTCAGCACTTGCATTGCCCAGCGGACTCATCTTCTCTGCGTAATTGATAAATCCATCAAACCCTTTCACTCCGCTTCCTGCGGTTGTACGAGTTGGTGATTGAGAGATGGTGTTGATCCGTACTTTATTCTTCACACCGTAATGATAACCGAAACTCCTCGTTACACTTTCCAGCAATGCTTTTGCATCTGCCATTTCATTGTAATCAGGAAAAACACGTTGTGCAGCGATATAAGTCAATGCCACAACACTTCCCCATTCACTTAAGGCATCCAAATCCCATGCAGTACGTAAAACACGATGCAGACTCATGGCAGATATATCGAGCGTTTTGGAATTCCACTCGTAATTCATCTCTGTATAATGTTTCCCTTTACGTACGTTCAAACTCATACCAATAGAATGAAGTACAAAATCTATTTTACCTCCGAAATGTTCAATCGATTTTTCGAAAAGATTTTTAAGGTCATCCATATTGGTCACATCTGCACCGATGACAGGCGCATTGCCGCACAACTCAGATAGTTTATTGATTTCTCCCATACGAAGGGCTACAGGTGCATTGGTCAGCACAATCTGAGCTCCCTCTGCATAACAAGTGAGAGCGGTTTTCCAGGCGATTGATTTTTCGTCGAGTGCTCCGAAAATAATTCCCTTCTTTCCCTTAAGTAACTGATGACTCATATGTTTAATGTTTGCGCAAAAGTAGTAAAGAACAAGGAGTTCTCCACCCGGGCATGCATGTTGCGAATCGAAATATCTATGAATTATGTATTGGGTGTTCCGGAAGCGACTGTGAGTTTTATCAGTTCCTGCAAACCGATTTCAAAAACTGATCCAATCATGCCATCAACAAAAATGCCGTAAAATCTTTCCCAGGGGTACCATTTTAAAGGATACTCCATAAACCACTGAACTTCTGTTCTACCTTCTGCTATTTTCCTGATACGAAATCCCCCTTCCGACCGATTCATATCATTAAACTCGTAACTAAAAAGCAGTGTGCCGGGTTGCTTGCCTATATAGGTAATTCTCCCCGAATTTTCACCCTCTATTGACTGCCACCTCATTTCAAAACCTTCTTTCCCGTGCTCGCCTTTTTGCTGTACCAGCAAGCCCGTTTTTTTATGAAGCCAGGGTACCCATTCGTTCCATTTATCTGCATCCAGCAAAACCTGTTCAACCGCTGCACTGTCGGCATCAATGATTACACCCCTCGATATTTTCACTGAAGAAGGCATGAGTAAGGCAAAAATCATTGCAAGCAATGAAAGCCCAACAAGGCCTGTCAGTATCATTTTCACATATCTCATTTGAATATCATTTGAAGATTATCTATTCCCATCGAAAGACTTTTACAGCAATGGCATAGGTCAACAAACCCCATAAAAGTAAAATACCAATCTGTGTTCCGCAATCAGTTAAATGAAGACCTTCGAAAGCAACATTGCGCATCGCTTCATTTAGATGAGTGAGGGGCAATATTTTACAAATTGGCTGAAGCCATGCAGGAAAATTCTCGATTGGGAAAAAAGTGCCTGCAAGTAAAAACTGAGGAAGCGTAAATAAATTAGCAAAGGGAGGTATTACACTTTCACTGCGAGCCAAGCCACTCACCACAAAGCCAAATCCCATAAAAATGACCAATCCAAGAAAACTTAAGCAAATCATTTCAACAAATGTCAGCCAGCCATTTACCAGTGTAAAATTGAAAGCAAAATGACCAATCAGGATAATAACAACAGCGGTAATCAGCTGAAAGATAATCCGGGCAAGGCCTTCTCCTGCTAATATTGACATCCGGCTCACCGGTGTTGCAAAGAATCGTTTCAAGACAAGTGTTTGCCTCAAATTGAAAAAAATAAAAGCTACTCCAAAAACACCTGCACTGAGCAATGAAAAGCCAAGTTGACCGGGTAAAATGAAATCAATTGTCCGATATACTCTACCGGTC
>JBIIPV010000154.1:0-3970 GCA_044342435.1 Lacibacter sp.
TTTGGTTTCATCAAAACGCTGGGCGGCTTTGATCAATCCCAAGTTTCCTTCATTAATAAGATCACTTAAAGAAAGTCCTTGGTGCTGGTATTGCTTTGCCACAGACACCACGAAACGGAGATTCGACTGAACAAGTTTATCGAGCGCACGCTGATCACCCATTTTGATTCTTTGGGCGAGGGTTGTTTCCTCTTCAGGTGTAATCATCGGAATTTTAGAAATTTCCTGAAGGTATTTTTCAACGGCCTGGGAATCGCGGTTGGTAATCTGGGTTGCAATTTTTAACTGCCTCATATTAAATATTTCAATTATATAATAGCTTATGCCGTCTTTAAAGAACAGGAAGAATAGAAGGTAAGCCTGTTTTTGATGCGGGTGGCAAAGTTACAACGCAAAAATGTGTTTTCATAACGTTTGTATAAAACTCCGAAAAAAAACAAGGATTTACTTCGACATTCAAGCGATTAAACGTTAAACCTTATTAAAAGTTGTATGCCGATGCTTTATTTTTGAAAAATGACTTCTTTAAAAAATATAATCGATTTCAGAAGCGATACTGTCACAAGGCCTACTCAGGGCATGAAACAGTCTATGTTGGAAGCTGAAACAGGCGATGATGTGTTTGGGGAAGATCCGAGTGTAAACAGACTGGAAACAATGGGTGCTTCCATGCTCGGTTTTGAAGCCGGACTATTCTGCCCATCCGGTACTATGACCAACCAAATCGCGATCAAAGTGCATACCCAGCCGGGAGATGAAGTGATATGCGA
This sequence comes from Lacibacter sp., assembly GCA_044342435.1. Classification (GTDB taxonomy): domain Bacteria; phylum Bacteroidota; class Bacteroidia; order Chitinophagales; family Chitinophagaceae; genus Lacibacter. The sequence goes on from JBIIPV010000154.1 coordinate 771, forward strand.
CTATTTAAGCCATGTTTATCAATATGAAGGCGGGGGGATCGCTTTTCATTCAGGCGCCTCCGTGAAAACCTTACAAGGAAACCGAGGCAGAATTACAGCCGACCAGGTCACCGAAGCAATGAATGCCATTGATATCCACAAGGCAAAAAGTAGTTTGGTGGTATTGGAAAACACCTCCAATCGTGGCGGAGGAAGCTGCTATAAATTAATTAATATTGAATTAATTAAGAATATCTGCTCAAATAATAATTTAAACCTTCATCTCGACGGAGCCCGTTTATTTAATGCCATCGTCGCTCAAAATGAAGATCCCCTGTTTTATGGAAAAACATTTGATTCCGTATCCATCTGTCTAAGTAAAGGCCTGGGGTGTCCCGTAGGCAGTTTATTGCTGGGAAGCGGAGAATTCATCAAAAAAGCAAGAAGAATCCGAAAGGTATTTGGAGGAGGAATGAGACAGGCAGGTATCCTGGCAGCTGCAGGTATTTATGCACTGGAAAATCATATTCAGCGACTAGAGCAGGACCATCGTTTTGCCCGCATGCTTGAAGATGCAATTGTTTCACATCCGGCAGTTTTAGAGGTTTTACCGGTTGAAACCAACATCCTGATTTTTACCCTGAAAACGGGAAAAACTGCAGCCGAATGGGTTGCAGATATGAAAAAAGCCGGCATTCTTGGATATGCCATTGCTCCACAGCAGGTTCGGTTGGTGACTCACCTAGATAATTCAGAAGAAATGATCAATCAAACAATCAAATGGATTCACTCCTATGAACCTTGATGATCATAATCATAAAAAACTACCTGACAACCTGTCACAACCCTCCTGCATTTCCGTAACTTTGCCGATAAATAATCAGCGGTAAGTATGTTAGAGCTGTACACGGAACAAAAAATACATGATGAAACCCGACAAGGCGAGGCCTTGGCTCCGGAATCCAATGCACCTGTTTACGTCAGAAAATTTTATATTGAAAGCTATGGCTGTCAGATGAACTTCAGCGACAGCGAAATTGTTGCCAGTATCCTCAACGGCGCCGGCTTTGGCGCCACTAGAAACATTGAAGAGGCGAATCTGGTACTGCTTAATACCTGTTCCATTCGGGAAAAGGCAGAGCAAACAGTACGCAAACGACTTCAGGAATTCCGTAAACATAAGCAGAGTAATCCCGCCATGCTGGTTGGTGTGCTTGGCTGCATGGCCGAGCGCCTCAAAGCAAATTTGCTTGAAGAAGAGAAACTGGTTGACCTCGTAGTGGGACCTGACGCATACCGTACACTCCCGGGATTGATTGAAGAAGCTGAAGGAGGACAAAAATCCGTGAATGTATTACTCAGCAGAGAAGAGACTTATGCCGACATTTCGCCAGTGCGTCTGGACTCCAACGGCATCACAGCCTTCATCTCCATTATGCGCGGATGCAACAACATGTGCAGCTTTTGTGTGGTACCCTTTACCAGAGGTCGAGAAAGAAGTCGCGACGTGCATTCAATCGTGGCTGAAGCTTCCGAACTATTCAAAAATGGGTTCCGTGAAGTAACCCTGCTGGGTCAGAATGTAGATAGCTACCATTGGCATGATGAAGACAAGAATACCACTGTTTCTTTTGCGCAACTTCTCGAAATGGTAGCACTCGTTGACCCGTTGCTGAGGGTACGTTTCTCAACCTCGCACCCAAAGGATATCACAGATGAAGTGCTTACAGCCATGGCGAAATACGACAACATCTGCAAATACATTCACCTGCCGGTACAAAGCGGAAATACCAGGATTCTTCAATTGATGAATCGCACTTATACACGTGAATGGTATATGGCAAAAGTGGACCGTATCAGAGAAATCATTCCCGATTGCGGCATCAGTTCAGATATCATCGCGGGATTTTGTTCTGAAACAGAAGAAGAACATGCAGATACGCTTAGCATCATGGAATACAGCCGTTATGATATGAGCTATATGTTTTTCTACAGTGAACGTCCGGGCACTCTTGCAGCAAGACGGTACGCTGATGATGTGCCTGAAGATGTAAAAAAATGCAGGCTTCAGGAGATTGTATCCATCCAAAACCGCCTTTCGGCAGAAAGCAATAAAAAGGATATCGGGAAGGTATTCAGGGTCTTGATCGAAGGCGACAGCAAACGAAGTAGTGCTGATTGGATGGGTCGGAGTTCGCAGAATAAAGTTGTTGTGTTCCCTAAAGAAAATGCTTTGCTGCAAAAAGGAGATTATGCAGATGTTCTGATTCACGATTGCACACAGGCAACCCTCCTTGGAAAAATAGCAGGACAATAATAACCTGAATGATGGAATTACAGAATATAAAAAACAGATTTGGCATCATTGGCAATTCCCCTGCACTCAATCACGCACTCAGTGTGGCCGTACAGGTAGCTGCCACAGATCTCACGGTATTAATTAACGGAGAAAGCGGTGTGGGAAAAGAAGCCTTCTCTCAGATCATCCATTCTTTGTCTTCCCGTAAACACAACCCTTTTATCGCAGTCAACTGCGGCGCCATTCCTGAAGGAACAATCGACTCCGAATTATTTGGGCATGAAAAAGGTTCTTTTACCGGTGCCGTTGATGCGCGAAAAGGGTATTTTGAAACAGTAAACGGAGGTACGATTTTTCTGGATGAAATAGGAGAAATGCCATTGGGTACACAGGCCCGGCTACTTCGCGTTTTGGAAACAGGTGAGTTTATCCGAGTTGGTTCATCGAAAGTACAAAAGACAGATGTACGTGTCATAGCTGCCACTAATAAGGAGCTACTGGAGTACACTCAAAACAATAAATTCAGAGAAGATCTTTATTATCGTTTAAATACAGTCCCTATTCGTGTACCCGCTTTGCGTGACAGAAAGGAAGACATCGTATTGCTATTCCGGAAGTTCGCAGCAGATTTTGCAGAAAGATATAAAACAGCCCCTGTGCAACTCGATGAAGAAGCTCGTCAGTTAATTGTCAGCTATCCCTTCCCCGGCAATGTACGAGAGCTCAAAAATCTTGCCGAGCAGATTTCGGTTCTGTCTGAAAATAAAACAATCAATGCCGCGGAACTGGCCCCGTATTTACCCGACCGAAACCAGAATCGATTACCTGTGCTCGCTTCTTCCGGATCTGTGGGACATGAATTCGCGAGTGAAAGAGATATCCTCTACAAGCTTTTCTTCGATATGAAGAAAGATGTCACAGA
>JBIIPV010000119.1:0-4613 GCA_044342435.1 Lacibacter sp.
ATCGTGGGTTGACTTCAGGTATTCGGCGAGTTCATTTGCATGAATGCGTCTGATCTGATCTGTTTCATATCCTGATGATTTCCATGCATCAAATCCTCCTTTCAGATAACCGATTGCGTGGTCATAACCAACCCTTGCAAGGCGAGTAACAGTTTCCTCTTCCCGGCCAGGTTCCGTGATAAGTAATAATGTTTGTTTCACATCGGGTATGAGTGTGCCTACCCATGGTGCAAAACTTCCATCTATTCCTATATTGATGGAATTAGGTATAAATCCTTTACTAAAAATATCGGCATCTCTCGTATCAAGAATCAATGCATCTGTTTCATTGGCAACCGCTTCAAATTCAGCAGGTTCAAGTGCGCGGGTACCTCTTTTCAGTACATCATGAAATGAATCGTAACCTTTGATGTTCATCAGTACATTTTGAGGAAAATAAGAAGGCGGCGGTGTTAATCCTGTAAGCACTTCGTGAATAAATTCTTCGCGTGTCAGATTCGGGTTCAGTGCATAATTCGTTTTCTTCTGGTTGCCCAGCGTATCGTATGTTTCTTTGCTCATTTTTTTACCACATGCACTGCCTGCTCCATGTGCGGGATATACAATTATCTCATCAGAGAGCGGCATGATTTTATGACGAAGTGAGTCGAACAATAATCCCGCTAGTTTTTCTTCATCCAGGTCTGCGGAAACTTTTTGAGCCAGGTCAGGCCTGCCTACATCTCCAATAAATAAAGTATCACCAGTGAATAATGCAACCGGTTTGCCTTCTTCATTTCGTAGCAGATAACAAGTGCTTTCCATCGTATGTCCGGGTGTATGTATCACTTCAAAAGATACAGCACCAACCTGGAGTATTTCTTTGTCTTTTGCCACATGTGCATCAAAAGCGGGTGTTGCTGCCGGTCCGAAAACGATGGTTCCTCCGGAATGACGGGCCAGGTCAAGATGACCACTTACAAAATCGGCGTGAAAATGAGTTTCAAAAACATATCGAATGCGTGCATTGCTTTTGTGGGCACGCTCCAGGTAAGGTCCCACTTCACGCAACGGATCGATCACTACAGCTTCACCGCTACTTTCTATATAATATGCACCCTGTGCAAGGCAACCTGTGTAAATCTGTTCTATGATCATTGCTTTTCTATTTGAATGCAAATCTCAGGTTAAGAAAACAGATGGAATATGACAAAAGTCACACACGGGTCATTGAATTATACAACAGCTGTTACCACATTAAAAGCAGAGGGTTTAATCGCAGTGTTTCCCATTTATTTTCCCTTCTTTCCAAAGCCGGTTAAGTTCTTCAGCTTCCTTTTTTTCTTCTTCGCTCCATTCTTTCAAAAGAAGTTTATTTAAATCGGGTTGCCCCGCATTTACCCATGCAGTGTACCAGAAAGAAGCGACTGCAAATATGCTTTGCCGCATTCTTCTTTCAACCATGCCATTCAGTAAATCATTATACCGAATCGTATAATCAGATGAATATTGCCTCATGATTAAACCATTTCTTTCTTCAAATGCATATTTCTGATCAGGAGGAAAGGCAGCAGACAGCATTTTTTCTATCATTAAAACCGAGTCGGCGGCGGCGGCACTTTCAAGCACCCTGTTCCAAATGAAATCAGAAGGACGTTGAAGATAAATGGCATCATCAATCCAGAAACTAAATTGTTTCTCAGCCAGAAGTTCAGGTATCCGGCTTTCCCAAAAACCATGTATTCCATGCTGGCCAGTATATTGTCCGTTGTGGTTGTGGCATGCGTGTAATGGAACATGTGCATCGCCTATATAATGACCTATTTCTGCACTTAGTTTCAATATCCGGTTGGCATCTTTTTCCTGAAAAGCTTTTGTTAGTCTGAACTGCATTCTTTGAATCCACCATGGAACTATACCGTTTGTAAGAATGGTGTCTTCCGAAAAATGTGCCACAGCAGAATCATAATTTCTGGGTAATAGTGGATAGGGATAGACGCCATAATGGTCTATGTCAATATAATGCCTGGCCCCTTCTTCTTTGATTGCATACCTGCGTTTGTCGGGGTCAACTGCATGTGCTGATATGTATTCTATATGTTGCTTAAAAAAAGGCACCATCTCCGGAGGGAGAAGGAATACAGCCAAGTAATTAATTTTTTGGTGTCCATAAAATCCCCAAGCAGAACAGTAAAGACTTAATAAAAGGAAGGTGATTCCTAAAATAATTTTTTTGATAACAGGTGTTTTAAGGTTATGGCAAACAAAGGTTATTCATCGTGCTCATCAACGGTTGTTACGCCGCCACTGATTGCAAATTTCATGGCTTCCGCGGCTGATATGTCGGGATCCAGTTCCTTGATGCGTGAAGCCGGAATGAAATACACATTTCCGGCAATGGAATAACTCATGGGAATATAAACAGATACATACTCTTTCATGCCGAATTGTTCCATTGATTCCTGTGTCAAAAATCCGATCCTCCATACATCATTGTCGTCAATATTTGCAAGTACAGGCTTGTTGAACTTCTTTTTTTCCCCTGCAAAAGCTTCAAAAAAATCTTTCGATGTGCCGTATATAAATTTAATACCGGGCACTTTCTCCAGCCACGCTTCGAAGAAGTTGAAGATTCTGGAACGTATGAAAAACGTACTCAGGTAACCAACAATTGTGATGGTTGAAATGATCAGTAAAAAGCCCAGACCAAAATTTTGTACGCTTACATTTCCTTTTTCATCTACAAATGTAAATATGGGAAGAAGGGTGTCAATGCTGATTACTACCCAGTAAACCGCATATACTGTAATCAGAATAGGAGCAAGTACCAGAAGACCTTGTAAGAAATATTGCAAAAGTTTTTTAAACAGAGGAGTTTGGCTCATATTATTATTTTTTTTATTCACTGTTATATTGATTAGCCTGAAAGATCGTTCCTCTTGGTATTGATAACCCCTAACATCGCCCCTAACCTTTCAAGCCCTCATCTTCCAAAAATAAAGGTTTCGTTATTGGTAATGGTCGCCCTTTTTTAGGGAAAATTCCAAAGAAACTCGCGCAACTATAAAAGTTTCCTTAGTTTTGCGCTCCTGATGGAAACAAAAAAGCGCATTTTAGACAAGTCTACTGAGCAGTTCATGAGGTACGGCATCAGATCTGTATCTATGGATGACATTGCTGCGCAGCTGGGAATCAGCAAGAAGACGATCTATCAGTATTTTGCCGATAAGGAAGAGCTTGTGGATGCGGTGATGCAGGAAGAAGAGGAAAGGACGCATTCAGATTGCTCTTATTGTCGTGAAAAAGCAGCTGATGCTGTACAGGAAATGATTCTCGCCATGCACCAGATTACAGAACAATTTTCACAGATGAATCCTGTGATACTTTATGATCTCGAGAAATTTCATCCAAAGGTCTTTCTCCGTTTTCTGAGATTAAAAAATGAGTACCTGTATGGAATCATAAAAGAAAACTTAATACGCGGCATAGAAGAAGGATATTATCGTCCGGAATTGAATGTGGACATGATTAGCATTTTTCGAATTGAATCAATCATGATCCCTTTTAATCTCACAGTTTTCCCTCCTGGTAAATATAACCTGGCTGGTGTAACCCGTGAAATCATGATTCACTTTCTTTTTGGCATATCCACGCCAAAAGGGTACAAACTGATTCAGCAATACTTAAAACAAAATCAATAAATATATATGTATAGAAAGTTTGTTTTCATTTTTTTCGTTTCAACAGTACTCGTCCAGCTTTCAGCCGGTGCCCAGCAGGAGAGACGCTTGTCGGTCAAAGAGGCGGTAGATCTTGCATTAAAAAATGCAATTGATCTTAAAAATCTTCGGATAGATTCCATGAAACAAAAAGCCCTGAACAGCCAGATTACGGGGTTAGCATATCCTCAAATAAGTGCTTCAGCGCAGGTTGCACATTATCTCACATTGCCCAAAGTGCTCTTTCCAAGTACCGGAGAAAGCAGTATTTATGAGGTGCTGAGCAGAGAGGGAGTAAAAGATGGCAGTGGCAACCTCATTCAGCCCAAGTTTGATTTTCAGGTGCAAGAGTTCTCTTTTGTTCAGCCCTGGAGTGTGAGTGGTGGAATAGGCATGAACCAGCTCCTTTTTCAATCTGAAGTATTTGTCGGACTTCTTGCCAGAAATACATTGCTTGAATTTGCAGGAAATAATATTACCGTGGCAGAAGACAAGGTGCGTGAACAGGTGGAAAAAGCATATTATCAGGTACTGATTGCACAAAAGCAACTCGGTGTTTTACAGCAAACGCTTCAGCGGATACAAAAGCTGTATTCAGATCAGGAACAACTTTATAAAAATGGATTTATTGAAAAACTTGATCTCGATAAAACCACGGTTACACTGAACAATACGCGTTCTGCTGAAACCCAGCTGAAAAACATCATTGAACTTGGACATGCTGCACTTAAATTTTCGATGGGCATTGATCAGAATGAAAAAATAATATTGGCTGATGAACTCAATGAAGATCTGATCAAATCGCAATTGCCTGTTGATGATAAAGTAGATTATTCAGCCAGAAGTGAATACAAGCTTCTTCAAACAGCTCAGAAACTTGGAGCCATTGATGTGCGCCGGTATAAACTCGGTGGG
>JBIIPV010000143.1:0-4159 GCA_044342435.1 Lacibacter sp.
GATGGCTGGGAGCTGACGATTGACGAAATGGTGGATCGGGTAAAAAAATACGATGGCATTCCCGTAACAGAAGTACATATCGTTGGCGGTGTTCATCCGAAAATGGATTTACGATTTTTTGCAACGCTTTTAAAAGCAATTAAAACACACCGTCCCGAATTACATATCAAAGCTTTTACCGCAGTGGAATACGACTATATGTTCCGCAAAGCAAAAGTGAGTGTGGAAGAAGGATTGAAATTTTTAATTGATAACGGACTTGATTCCATACCGGGCGGCGGAGCGGAAATTTTTCATCCTGAAATCCGTCAACAAATCTGTGCAGATAAAGTAGATGGAGATGGGTGGTTAAATATTCATGAAACAGCACATCAGCTTGGTTTACCCACCAATGCCACCATGCTGTACGGACACATTGAATCTTTTTATCACCGGATTGATCACATGCAAAGACTGCGTTCCTTGCAGGACAGGACAAAAGGATTTCAGACTTTTATTCCACTTAAATTTCGCAACAAAGACAATGACATGCAACATGTGGCCGAGAGTTCGGTGATTGAGGACATGAAACTCTACGCGATCGCGCGACTATACCTCGATAATTTTCCGCATCTCAAAGCATACTGGCCGATGCTTGGCAGGCAAAATGCACAAATGACTTTAAGTTTTGGGGTAGATGATTTAGATGGCACAATTGATGACAGCACCAAAATTTACAGCATGGCAGGCAGTGAGGAGCAAAACCCGACGATGAGTACTGATGAATTGGTGAATCTTATAAGACAAGCAGGGAGAACACCCGTGGAAAGAGATACTCGTTACAATATTTTACAAACATTTGATCAGGATAAAACTTCCGCATGATCCTAACTATCTAATCAATAAAAAAAAATGATGTGTGCAGGGCCTAAAGATGTTCCCTGAGTTGTTGCATAAAATGATGTCTGGAAATGAATTCAGCGCCCAGACTTTCGAGATGATCTGTATAAACCTGGCAGTCAATTAGAACAACTCCTTCTTTCTGTAATTGCTTTGTTAATTGGATAAAAGCATATTTGCTTGCATTACTTACTTTGCTGAACATACTTTCCCCAAAGAAAAGCTTCCCCATTCTGATGCCATAAAGACCACCTACCAGTGTATCATTTTCCCAAGCTTCAGCACTTACTGCATAACCTGCACGATGAAGATCGCAATAAGCTTCAATCATTTCATTGGTAATCCAGGTTCCTTCCCATTGTCTGAGGTCAGCACAGGCATGGATTACTTCATCAAAACATTGATTCACTGTGAATGAAAACTTGTTGTTTCTAAGCACCTGCTTCATGCTTTTACTGACATGAATCTGATCAGGAAACAATACAAATCTCGGATCAGGACTCCACCATTGTATCTCTTCGTTTTCGGAAAACCAGGGAAAAATACCGGAACGATATGCAAGAAGAAGCCGATCGCGGCTAAGATCGCCGCCTATTGCAAGTAATCCACTTTCTTCAGCATTAGAACAATCGGGAAAAGATAAATTTTGATTTAAGAATGTTACCGGCATATAACAACTTTTCTTCAGGATGCTTCTTCAACTGTTGCGCCGATATCCCGGTTTGTGATTTCATCACACATCGCTTTCAGGTCGTTGTACTCCCCATGTTTCACCGCATATTTTCCAGTCTGATGAATGAGCCAGGCGCATTGCTCAGCCTGCTCCCGGCTATGTCCGCAAACATCCATCAAGGTATCAATCACCCAATCGAATGTATTCACATCATCATTCCATACGATGAGGCGAAAAGGATCCTGAATATCCTCCAGCACATCTACATCTACATCTTCCTGCTCTTTGCCGCGTGTGAGTGAAAATAGCATCATGCAAAATTATGACTATTTAATCATGCCTATATAATTTGGCTGATCGGTGAAATTTAAAATTTTCAACTATTCCAAAAAAGACCTGAAGTAAGACTCAAAATACCCTCTGTCAACGAAATAAGACAGGACAGACAGGATCAGAAAGATCAATGGCGAATAGAATTTCATTCTTTGCACGATGTAATAAACGGCGATCAAGAAATTTAAAAACAACCCAAGAATCATCGTGAGATTAAACCAATCGTGGATTTTTAAGACAAATTCATTGTGGTCATCCAGTATCAATGAAATATATAAAATCACAGAAGCAAATAATGAAAAAATACCTGCAATGATTCCGATTATTTCTACAACATTCACGATTATCTGTAAAATGGTTTTCTTTGCTCCGGTGTTTTTTGTTTGTTCATTTCTTTTTTTAGCCGCTTTCCTGGATGCTTCCATTAACTTTTCATCGCCTGTAGCGTACGCTTCAACTTCTTTCAACCACTCCGCACAACTTTGGTAACGAAGTTCTCTGTCTTTCTCACAAGCTCTCAACACCGTTTCAAAATAAACAGAATTATTTTCACTGGCCGGCAGGGTCTCAAACACGATCTTATTAAAGATATCAAACTGAGAAATGTTTTCAGTATCGTAGGGTGGCTTGCCGTTAATGGCATAAAACAAGGTGATGCCAAGTGAATATATATCACTTCTAAAATCGATGGATTTATCTGCCTTCACCTGTTCGGGGCTCATATAAACAGTTGTGCCCATTTGCGTGCCGGTTTGAGTAAACTCATCCCCCTGTCCGAAAATTTTGGCAATCCCGAAGTCGAGAATTTTTACTTGTCCGTTGTTTAATATGAAGATATTGGAAGGTTTGATGTCGCGGTGAACGATGCCGTTTTCATGTGCATATTGAAAGGCGCTCAGAATCTGAGTAAAGAGGGCTTTAATTTCATCATCTTCCAATTTACCTTTCCCCCGGATTCTTTCCCGAAGATCCTCTCCTTCCAGGTATTCCATGATGATGGAAAAACTTTGAGGCTGCTCATCAAAGTGAATCACTTTCGTGATGTTGGGGTGATCAAGACCTGCCATGAGAATCGCTTCGTTTTTAAACCGTTCTCTGAACTGGGCATTGCCGGAGAGATAGGGATTGAGTACTTTAATGGCCGCCTTTTTCTTTAAGATTTCATGTTCAGCTTCATATACGGAAGCCATCCCCCCTTCACCGATCAGCCTCAGAACTTTGTATTGTGCGATTGTTGAATTGATCATTTGCCGAATGTGAATTTTCTGATTAACAGACCCTAAAAATACAGATTGTCGGCTAAATCAATGTTGATGAGAAAACAAAGAAATACCAATCAGGAGGCACAGGATGATATGTGGGCAATCTATTACAACCTCAGCAATCGAACAACCATTCTTGTGGAGAGTCATTACCATGAAATGAAAGATGGTTTTTCATTGAGATGTGTGAAGGATTAGAAGTGTCGGAAATTTCGTTTTCGGTAATACATCATTACAATGAACAAGTCGGCTCGCGTGTTCCGACGAAGGACGATCAATCGCGACTAAACTAAATTCGCCACATTTGTAAAGTGGCTAAAGTGAAAATATTGTAGTTGCCTGGATACAATCCAGACGGATTTAATATAGCACAAGTGATCCTGCAGAACAGTTGCGCCAGTAACGCAATCTTTCCTGTAAATCATCTCATGTAGAAGCAATGTAATTACGATTTCTTTACACTGACTACAAAACATAGTTATGATAGGCTATAAAGAAAAAGTCCCGCGTTTTAGCGGGACTTTGTGGGAGCACGACTTGTGCCGCTTGCGGTACGGGCTCGAACCGCGGACCCTCCCGCCTTCGGCGGGATCGCTCTGAACCTATAAACGCTTCAATGATTGAATGTACTTTCTCGATTTCTTCGACTTGATTTCTTTCTCTCGTGTTAAAGCAGATTCTTTTGAAATGTGTTCTTCCACATAGTAATATACCCAGTCATTCGCAGAACCAGTAAAACCTTTGTGGTTTGAATTATGTCGCCGTAATCTACCCTCTAAATCTTCTCCAGTAGAACCAATGTAATAACGATCTCTTTGCACAGAGTACAAAACATAGGTGGATAGGTCATAAATGAAAAACCTCGCCGTTTGAGCGAGGTTTGTGGGAGCACACGGGCTCGAACCGCGGACCCTCTGCTTGTAAGGCAGATGCTCTGAACCAACTGAGCTATGCTCCCTTTACCATTACCGAAGTAATTTATTTGGGAGTGCAAAGATAAGGATGCAAGGTT
>JBIIPV010000120.1:0-4597 GCA_044342435.1 Lacibacter sp.
GCAGGTAGGTAGGAATGCAAAGAATGCACGCAATTTTTCACAGTGCGATAGTTTGTTATTAGGTGATAAATGCGGTGCGCATACATTTCCTTATATCGAAGTAAAAAACAATACCGCACAGGTTGAGCACGAAGCAACCACATCTAAAATCGGAGAAGATCAGATTTTTTATTGCAACCAAAGAGGACTTGATACAGAAACAGCTGTTGCTTTAATCATCAATGGCTTCGCAAAAGAAGTGATGAATCAACTGCCTATGGAGTTTGCAGTGGAAGCGCAGAAACTACTCGCTATCTCTTTGGAAGGAAGTGTGGGTTAATTAAAAAATCATCATTCACAATTATCAACTTTTAAATACATACAATGCTTTCGATTAAAAATCTTCAGGCAAGAATAGAAGAAAAAGAAATTTTAAAAGGAATTGACCTCGACATCAAACCGGGAGAGGTACATGCCATCATGGGCCCTAATGGAAGTGGAAAATCAACATTGGCATCCGTACTTGCGGGTCGTGCAGATTATGAAGTAACAGGAGGCGAAGTCACCTTTGAAGGAAAAGATTTACTCGAGCTTTCTCCGGAAGACCGTGCTCGTGAAGGACTCTTCCTCGCGTTTCAATATCCCATTGAGATCCCCGGTGTGAGCAGTACCAATTTCATTAAAACAGCTGTGAATGAAGTTCGTAAATACCGTGGTGAAGAACCAATGGATGCTGTTGAATTCCTGAAGAAGATGAAAGAGAAAATGAAACTGGTTGAAATTGATCAGTCATTGTTGAGTCGTTCTCTCAACGAAGGTTTCAGCGGTGGGGAGAAAAAGCGCAACGAAATATTTCAGATGGCGATGCTAGAACCAAAACTCGCTATCCTCGATGAAACAGACAGCGGACTTGATATCGATGCTTTGCGCATTGTAGCAGAAGGTGTTAATAAACTGCGCGACGGCAATCGTTCATTTCTTGTAATTACTCACTACCAGCGTTTGCTCGAATACATTGTGCCTGATTATGTACATGTTTTATATAAAGGACGCATCGTGAAAAGCGGAGGCAAAGAACTGGCGCTCGAACTGGAAGAAAGAGGCTACGATTTTATCAAAGAAGAAGTGGGAGAAGGAGTAGATGCTTAATGAATATTTACTAACAGCATCAGGTGCGAAAAAAAATTAAATTATGTCCGACATCAAAACAATCATAGAAAATAAAATAAAGGAGCATGCCTGGCAAGGAAACGGAACCTTGCAGTCGCTTCACCAAAAAGGACTCGATGTTTTTGAGAAAGAAGGAATTCCTTCCGTAAAACACGAAGAGTGGAAATATACACGGATCAGTCAGGTTGTTGCAAAAGATTATACATATTCTTCTACTTCAGCAACTGTAACGAAAGCAGAAGTAGATGCGATTCGTTTGCCGGGTGCAGACGCTGCCAATGAATTGGTTTTTGTAAACGGGATCTATCATCCGGAACTTTCTTCTATTCGTTCATCTGAAGATGAACTGGTGGTGCTTTCTTTGAGTGAAGCCATCAAAGGCGAGTATAAAAAAATCATCGATGAAAATATCGGTCATAGTGCGAGCTATCATCCCGATGGCATCAATGCATTGAATAACACTTTCGCTTATGAAGGTTTATTTGTTGCAGTGAAAAAGAACAAACAATTAGTTCATCCTATCTATTGTTATTATATCAGCGATGCACGCGTTTCTAATTTGTTCTCTCAGCCACGCGTGTTATTTTATGCGGCAGCAGGGTCTAAGGTTTATCTCGTGGAGGAAGAAGTAACGCTCGGTACCAATGATTCATTCATCAACCGCGTGAATGAAATTGTAGTAGAAGAAAATGCAGACGTTCATATCTATAAAATTCAGAATGAAGATCCTCATAGTAATTGTGTGAAAACAACGCATGTTCGTCAGCTCGGCATTAGCAAAGTGCAATCCGTTACACTTACATTGAACGGAGGTGTTATTCGCAATAATCTGAATTTTATTCTCGAAGCGCCGGGTTGTGAGAGTCACATGTACGGTTTATATTGCGTGAAAGGGAATACGCATATCGACAATCACACCATCGTGGATAACCGTCAGCCGAATTCTTTTAGCAATGAACTGTATAAGGGAATCATGGATGGACATTCAACCGGCGTATTTAACGGAAAGATTTTTGTTCGTCAGGATGCACAGAAAACGAATGCTTATCAAAGCAATAAAAATATTTTACTGAGTGATACTGCCACTGTGAATACAAAACCGCAGCTTGAGATTTTTGCTGATGATGTGAAGTGTTCGCATGGATGTACAGTTGGTCGGCTCGACGAAGAGGCGATGTTTTATTTCAAAGCGAGGGGAATAGGGGAAGAAGCTGCGAGGGCTTTGTTGCTCCACGCTTTTGCAGGTGAAATTCTGGAGAAAATTGAAATTGAACCCATTCGTGCTTATGCCGATCGTTTGATTTCCGAACAGCTTGGGTACACAAATTAAAATGAATGGATCTGATGTCAATGATTGCAGAACATACAACTTATGATGTACTGGAACTACGCAAGCAGTTTCCGGTGTTGCAGCGTACGGTCAAGGGAAAGCCGCTGGTTTATCTCGACAATGCAGCAACTTCTCAGAAGCCGATCGTAGTGATTGATGCCATTGCAGATTATTATCGTCAGTACAATGCGAATATTCATCGCGGCATTCATTCTCTTGCAGAAGAAGCCACAGCGGCCTATGAAGCAACAAGAGATACAGTTCAGCAGTTTATACATGCAGCACATCGTGAAGAAATTATCTTTACGCGTGGTGTCACGGAAAGCGTCAACCTTGTAGCCTATACGTGGGCGCGTACAAATCTGAAGGCCGGAGATGAAATTTTGATCAGCGGAATGGAACATCATAGCAATATTGTTCCCTGGCAGTTGGTTTCGGAGATGACGGGTGCGGTATTGAAAGTGATACCGGTTGATGACAATGGGGAATTAGAAATGGATGTATTCAAAACATTTCTCTCCGAAAAAACCAAACTCGTTTCAATCGTTCATGCATCCAATTCATTGGGCACCATCAATCCGGTTAAAGACATCATTGAAGCTGCACATGCAGTTGGCGCAATTGTATTTGTTGACGGTGCACAATCGTCTGTTCATTTAGACATTGATGTACAAGCGCTCGATTGTGATTTTTTTGCCATCAGTTCGCATAAAGTATATGGACCTACCGGCATTGGTGTTTTATATGGAAAGAAAGATTTGCTGGAAGCGATGCCACCTTTTATGGGTGGGGGCGAAATGATTAAGGAAGTGCGTTTCGAACAATCAACATGGAATGAATTGCCTTATAAATTCGAAGCAGGCACGCCTAATATTGCAGATACAGTTGCTTTAAAAGCAGCACTTGATTTTGTAACAGCAATTGGGAAAAATAAAATTCGTGTGCATGAAGATGCATTGCTACATTCAGTCACAGCGAAGCTCGAAAAAATAGATGGCCTTCGTATCATCGGAAAAGCTGCGCATAAAGTAAGCGTCGCTTCATTTGTGATAGAGGGCATTCATCCTGCAGATATAGGAGTATTACTTGATAACCAAGGTGTGGCTGTTCGTACAGGACATCATTGTACTCAGCCTCTCATGAATCGTTTTGGTATTCCCGGTACCATTCGTGCGAGTTTTGCCATGTATAATACAGAGGAGGAAATTGATATATTGATTGATGGATTAAACAAAGCCATTCGTTTGTTGCGATGAGTAATGAAAAAAAAATAGAAGCCATTGAGCAGGAAATCGTTGAAGAGTTTTCTCTGTTCGATTCCTGGGATGAGAAATATGAATACATCATCGACCTGGGTAAGAAACTGAAACCACTGGATGAGGCGTATAAGAAAGATGAGAATAAAATCAAGGGTTGCCAGAGTACTGTTTGGATGGTGAGTGAGTTGAAAGACGGGCATGTTTATTTCACGGCAGAGAGTGATGCGGTGATCGTGAAAGGATTGGTAAGTATGCTCATCAGGGTGTTGAGCGGACATACACCACAGGAAATTATGAATGCTCGTCTTGATTTTATAGATCGCATCGGCATGAAACAACATCTCGCACAAACCAGAAGCAACGGATTACTGAGCATGGTGAAACAGATGAAGCTGGATGCAACAGTCTATCAGGCACAATTAATGAGTCAGAATAAATGAGTATCGACAAAGAAATATTACACGAAAAGATAATTGAAAAGATCAAGGGCATCTTTGATCCTGAGTTGCCTGTGAATATTTACGATCTGGGTCTTATTTATAAAGTAGACATCAACGATCGTGGTTATGTACAGGTAACGATGACATTAACAGCACCCAGTTGTCCGGCTGCACAATCCTTGCCGGTAGAAGTAGATCAGAAGCTACGGGAGATTGAAGGAGTGAGTGATGTGAATGTGATGATTACCTGGACGCCCAAATGGGAGAAGAGCATGATGAGTGAAGTGGCAGCACTGGAGCTTGGGTTTATGTAAAGAAAAAATTTAAAACATTGATTTATGGCAATGATTTCACTTGACAGTTTGATGGGTAAACAAGGCCCTTCTTATCCCGAACAAATTGTAGCACCTTATCGCAAA
>JBIIPV010000121.1:0-4578 GCA_044342435.1 Lacibacter sp.
CCATTCAGGCAAACTTTCTCTGTAGTATGTGGAAGTAATCCAATTGCCGCTTTTGTTATCATACCAGTATGCCGCATCAGCAGTATGCCCTGCCGGTAAAATCGCACCTCTGTCTTTGATGGCAATCCCAATCACTTTACTTCTGAAATTGGTTGCCAGTTTCAGTTCATCGCAGATGGAATTTGCAAACATGTTTTTCGGACTCATTTTTCCGGAGGCCGTGCTACTTCCTACTGTATTTACAGTTACATCTTCACTGCAATAAACCACCCTGTTTTCATCTTTGCCCCACCAGTTGTTTCCCACAATGCCATGTACTGCCGGCACGCTTCCTGTATAAACACTTGCATGTCCGCATGCAGTAACAGTTGGTGCATAAGGGATGAATGTTTGCTCATTTCTGAATCCTTTATCCATCAACCGTCTGAATCCGCCATTGGGTTGAAAACGATTGTAATAGCGGTATAAAAAATCCCAACGCATCTGGTCAACCATGATACCTACTACGAGTCGAGGACGTGCATCAGGCGATGATGTCTTTTGAGAATGTGCGGATAAGCCAATCAGAATTGGCGCTATCAGTAATATGAGACTTCTACGCATTGCTAAAAATTAGGACTGTAAAGATACACCTGCCTTAAACGAAGATCAAAAGAAAGCATTTACATTAAATCATAAGTAATCAACATAATTAGGATAAGGATTACAGATAAAAGGGCCGAAGAAAGGGGCAAATTATTAACTTTGCGAAACTTCAAATACCTTTAATTACTATGGCAGATATTTTTGAAAAGCTGGTAAAAAATTATGGTCCCATTGGTCAGCACCGCGAGCGTGCACACGGATATTTCGCATTTCCGAAACTGGAAGGTGAAATCGGGAGCAGGATGATCTTTCGCGGCAAAGAAAAAATCGTGTGGAGTCTGAACAATTATCTGGGACTTGCCAACCATCCGGAAATCAGAAAAACAGATGCGGAAGCTTCTGAAAAATATGGCCTTGCCTACCCAATGGGAGCGCGTATGATGAGTGGCAACTCAAACTATCACGAGCAACTTGAAAAAGAACTTGCAGAGTTTGAGCAGAAAGAAGATGCTATTCTGATGAACTTCGGCTACCAAGGCATCATGAGTGCCATTGATGCTATTTGCGGACGTCATGATGTGATTGTATATGATGCAGAAAGTCATGCCTGTATCATTGACGGATTGAGATTGCATCCCGGACATCGTTATGTGTTTAAACACAATGATGTGGCTGATTGCGAAAAACAATTAGAGCGTGCCACTGCACTGATTGAGAAACAGGGCACCGGAGGAATTTTAGTGATCACCGAGGGAGTTTTTGGTATGGCCGGCGACCAGGGCAAGTTGAAAGAAATCGCTGAACTGAAAAATAAATATGAATTCAGGTTGCTGGTGGATGATGCGCATGGATTCGGCACATTGGGTAAAACCGGAGCCGGAGCAGGTGAAGAGCAGGGATGTCAGGATGCGATTGATCTATATTTCAGCACATTTGCCAAATCAATGGCATCGATTGGTGCTTTCCTCGCTGGTCCACGTGTAATTATCGACTACATCCGTTACAATATCAGGTCGCAGATATTTGCGAAGAGTTTACCAATGCCGATTGTGATCGGGAATCTCAAGCGCCTTGAGATGTTGCGCAACATGCCCGAGCTGAAAGATAAACTATGGAGTAATGCAAGAAAACTTCAGGATGGTTTGAAAAGCCGTGGGTTTGATATTGGAAAAACGGATAGTCCTGTTACACCTGTATATATGAAAGGAGGTGTGGAAGAAGCAACGGCTATGGTGATGGATCTACGTGAAAACTACCACATCTTCTGTTCGATTGTTGTTTATCCTGTGATACCGAAGGGACATATTATTTACCGACTTATTCCATCAGCCGCGCATTCGGACCAGGACATTGAGGAAACATTGAAGGCCTTTACGGAGACGAAGGCAAAGCTGGATGCAGGTGCTTATAAGGTGGAAGCGATACCTGATATGGCCGAGACGAAGTAAGTAAAGAATACACTGTTATTAATAAAATGAACCTATGTTAAACACATTAGCATCCGGTATTTTTTTTCTTTTAATCGTCGTCACACCAACATCTGTTGAAATGAGCGGAAAAATATGGAGCAATAGCTATAAGGGAGGAACTGCAGTGGGGTCTTATGATGGTGGCAAAATTTGGGACAATTCTTATAAAGGAGGAACTGCAGTAGGCAGTTATGATGGGGGAAAGATCTGGAACAACGGATACAAAGGTGGTACGGCTATTGGAAGTTATGATGCTGGAAAAATCTGGAGCAATGGTTACAAAGGAGGATCCCCGGTAGGTTCATACGGAGGCGGAAAAATATGGAGCAATGGTTATAAAGGAGGAACTGCAATAGGATCTTATGACGGCACTGATGCAGGTGCTGCGGCGGCGGCTTTTCTGCTGTTATTATAATATTCCGCTAAACAATTACGGCGTAAGCAGATCATAAACAGAACGAACACCCGGCATTTGATCCGACATAAATCCTTCTGCATAACCTACACCGATCATTCTGCCGAAAATTCTATTTCTGCTTTCAATGCTCTCCATAAACGCAGGAGTAGAAATGTATGTTTCAGGTTCATTCAGGTCAGGATTGTAAAACTGGGTTGAATAAGCAAGTACAGACTTCATTTTACGTTCATACACATCAGTTATATCCACTACAAAATCGGGTTGTAAATATCTGTCCTGAATATAATGGATCACGAATTTTGGTCGCCATGCTTCCTGCAGAATTCCATCTAAAGAAGTATTGATTTTAATTAGTCCGGATAAAAAGCAACTGTCCTTAACGAGCTTCGCTGCCCGTCCATGATCGGGATGGCGGTCTTCTACTGCATTACAGAAAACAATATCAGGGCGGTATTGTCTTATTTTTTGGATTATCTGCAAGCGATGTGCTTCGTCTTTTTCAAAGAAACAATCTCTCATCCCAAGGTTTTCACGAACATGTATACCCATAATTTCTGCCGCCTTCTCCGCCTCCACCTTCCTAGTTTCAGCAGTACCACGCGTACCCATCTCACCTCTTGTGAGATCAATAACACCCGCTTTCTTGCCTCTACTCATCTCCACCATCAAAGTGCCGGAACAACATAATTCAATGTCATCAGGATGAACACCAAATGCCAGGATATCTAACTTCATACTTGTTATTTGATAATATTAGTTTCTGTAAATTAACTGCCAACCGGTTAAATACAGTTTTAAAATTAAGCATGTAAAGGTAACGCGTATCTGACTGTTGTAAACTATAAACCGGAGCGACTGACTGAAGAGAGATCTTGCGGATAGTAAATAAGGCTCATTTCGCGTACAAAAGATTCAATCAGGCGATCGTTGGAATTTTTATCCGGCTCCCAGCTTTGCTTCAAATCACTTCCCACAAAAAACAATATCGTTTGATAAAGTCTTGCCGTAAGCCCACCTTTCATCTCCTTGATGATTTCATAACAATCCTCTCCTGTTTGCCTGTGAATTAATTTCATCAGTACTTTTCCCTGATAAACAGAAAGCTCAGAAATTTTATCACCAAATGCATCCTTGAGCTCACGCTCACGCGATTTGATGTATTTTTTTCTTTCCGATTTATTGGTGATTCCTTTCAGGTGCTGCTGCACATCCCGCATCACCACTCCAGCCTGACGCGCATAAGGATAAGTCACATAAACGGCATTTCGAAGACGATTCCATTCCGCTTGCTTCTGCTCAGCCAAAGCCGGATCTCCTCCCCATATATACACTTCCGGAAGCATGATGATCCATTCATCATTTATGTACATACGTGGATAAACAGGCAAGGAATCCTTTGAAAAAACAGAGGCACAATAAGACTCGCGTTTTATTTCT
The DNA here is from genome assembly GCA_044342435.1 of Lacibacter sp. GTDB lineage: Bacteria > Bacteroidota > Bacteroidia > Chitinophagales > Chitinophagaceae > Lacibacter. The sequence continues at coordinate 3,910 of JBIIPV010000121.1, forward strand.
TTGCTCCTCATTTCCTTAGCCTCTCCCCATAAAAAACACATTGTCAGTAAAAAAGTCATTAAATAAGTTGTCCTTATTTGATGCATCATTTTTTTTTAATTTCAATCCATTTATTCTAAGTTAGCGTTTTGTGCTAATAGGTGTCAGGCTATTTGTTTCAACTCTTCGTTTAGCAGAACTTCTTTTTTTAAGTTCTCTAAATTTTCTCTTCTCCTTGTCAGCTCGTATGAAGTCACTAATTGCTTTCTCCTCGGCCTTAGTCAACGGTCTTGGATCAACAACTAAATCAACATTTAAAGGCTCTTTTATCAGTCCCATAACTTTATTATTTAAAATATTTGTTGGTTAGTTTCAAAGCAGTTTCTGTTGTTATTACCATTTTATTCCCTCCGAAATGTATAGCACCCAAACTTGTTTTATAGTGTTCAATTAATTTAGTTTTTGAAAGGAAGGAAACATAACCTTCTCCTCCTCGTTGAAATGATAGTTTACAAGCGAAAGCAACGAGATTGCCTGGAACTCCTAAATAGACCTTTCCTTTGCCTATGTTGAAAGGTGCGCTTTCAATGAGATGCATATAAACGTGGTCTGTCTTGACTTCCAAACTTATAACACCTTGAATTATACTTGCGTTGTTTGTAATAGTCAGTTTGTAAACCTCTCTTGTCG
>JBIIPV010000122.1:0-4560 GCA_044342435.1 Lacibacter sp.
TTACATCATAGTTTATGTCACTCACCTTTGATTCCATTGGATTTATGCAAATGGTTTACTTTTATGTTGTTTTTCTGATCACAGACCTTTTATCCTTCATGAATCATTATATCATGTTATCAATAAAAAAAATCAGACATCTTTTTTGTTTACCGCTATTTTCCTTACTCGCCTCTTGTTTTACATCAAAGAATACATCGGGAAAGATCTCATTAAATTATAAAGATTTTTCAGAGCAACCTGTATCGGTTGTTCATATTCCGGTGACGGTTGATTTAAGCCGCCAGTTACAGGAAGCAGAACAAAATGTAGCCAAAACTTATTCCGGCAAGGATGAGCCTTGTGAAGGCATTCGATATGCATATAATTTTAACAGAATGCCTTTTCAGTTTGCTGGAAGTGGAGATAAGTTAAATATTTCATTTAGGGGTTCTTATCAAATGACGATGTCGTATTGTGCTGTATGTGCTTTTGGTAGATGTGTCGTTCCCCGAATAACAGCTAGCTGCGGTATCAATGAACCATTGAGAAGATTAGACATTGGGTATTCAACTTCTTTTCGTCTCAAACCCGACTATGTTCTTGAATCATCCACTGCGTTGACCAAACTGGAAGCGATAGATCCTTGTAATATTACATTTCTTCAACTCGATATCACAGATCGATTAACAGGAATCGTTAGAAATTCGTTGATTGAAATGGGAAAGGAATATGACAGAGAGACTTCTGCAATGAACCTGAAAGAGCCATTACAGACAGCCTGGGATACACTTACTGTTTCTACAAAACTTGATGATGGCTTAGGTTATTTTTCCATCAAGCCCCGTGCTTTGGGAATTTCTCCATTTGTGTTCGAAGGTTCTCTGTTAAAGTTCAATGCGGGCCTGACTGTTCAGCCTGTGTTGAAGCCGGAATATCAAACAACTGTTTTTTCCAAATTGCCCAATCTTTCTACATATCTGCCTTCAAATGGTTTCAATGTTTGTACAGATGTTGCGCTTGATTACGATACACTCACACAGATGGTGAATAGGTCGTACAGAGGAAAGAAATTCATGATGAAAAACCGGGAATTGGTGGTTGAGCAAATATCTATAAAAGGAATGGACAACAACCGCATGGTTTTTTTAGTTGATTTCTCCGGATCTAAAAAAGGCACCATCAGTATCAGTGGGCATCCTTATCTGATACCCGATTCATTGATGGCTGGCCTCACAGATACCAAAGTTCATCTTGCCAAAAGCTCTTTTATTTTAAAAATTGGTTTCCGGCTCTTTAAAAACAAAATCCAAAGAGCTGTTTCCGATAACGCAACCATTTCACTGAAAGATTTTACGGAGGAAAGCCGTGTGAATGTGGAGAAGAAACTAAATCAAACTTTTCAGCAACAATATCAACTCAGCGGAAAAGTCAAACAACTCAAATTCAGTGAAGTCTATGCTTCGGAAAAGGTATTAAAAATAAGAACCTGGACAACAGGGGATATCAGTCTTTTTATAAGATAATCATCTTTAATAAAAACCATCACGCTATAACGTAAATCTTTATTTTATATTAGAGTGAATATTATTCTGCATAAAGCGCGTACTCTGTATCAGTTTTGTTTAAAACATAAGCTACTGGTTTAGTTTTTTTATCTCCAGAAATAGCAAATGTTCTGATTTGTTTTTGTCCTTCTATATTTAATACATCATCTCCTGAATATCAACAGCATATTGAAATAAAATAAAACCAATTCTCATTGAGTAGCCAGAGACATAACAGCAATAATTTCTCTGAGAAAGTGAAGAGGCAAATCTTTTGCCGGTGTGGAACAGGGAATACCATAAGGATTGTAATTCAACTGTCGAGTCAGTTTCTGTATGCGGTATCTCTATCTACATTATCCTGATCAAATTTTGAATTGAATGATTTATGCTTTTGGGTGTATATTAAATACATTATCAGTAACTTATCATGTTTCCTGATATTGTAGTTGGGATATTTACAGAGTGTTGGTTTATCATGGCTATGCTGAACTGGGTATGTTTATTATTATTGCAGCCATTTCGAAATCAAATTCGTTATGATCAAACCAGAAAACATCAAAGCTTTTTATTCTGTTTTTTTATCAGTGCACTTCTGACAATTGCAGCCTGCGAACATCCTAATAAAGAAACAGCAAAGCCAACCGTCATCAAGAGGAAGTCTGTTGATTCCTTGACACAGGAGGAAATATGGGAAAGATACCTGAACAATCCCTGCTATCTTCCTTTGTTAAGGGATTCTGCCTACTGGGAACAAGGAACCCCATCGGGTTTAGTTATCAGGATCTGTTCAATGACTCGATAGGTGCTACGTACAAATATGGAAACAGATATCTGGTAGGTGATTTCAATGCATTAAATCCGGACTATACAAACAGAACAGTCTCTGAGATATTTCCTTATTTGCCGGATTTGCAAGATTTTGAAGGATTACCCCGTGAACTCGCTCGAGCCATGAATCAGGTTCAACCAAGAACTTCTCAGTACGACAGCCTGATATTTTCTTTCAGACAAAAATTTGGGTCCAAAGCAGAAGTTTATATCAATTTTCTTGAGAAAACATGGAAGTATAAACTCATCCCCGTAAAACGGGATTATTCTATACAAGGCGATTCATTATATTCTGCGGGTCATTATATAGTGGTTTGTGAAGCTTGTGGCGATACCCTCATCATGCAGCCCCGTTTTGCTACATCCCCTAAAAGTAAAGATGTAGCACTTGTAAGATCAGCATCAGGCCGATCGTCTGTCAGTTATTTCAGCTATTTACCAATCGGATCAAGACGTAGATATTATGCCGGAATGAATAAGATTACCAGTAAAAACTGGGAAGGTGCAAGGGAGTATGATAGTCTTGATATTGCAAGAGACAATGAGGCTGGAGGTGGCAACAATCGTGTAACCATTTTTACAGGAGGTTTTGAGTTGCCAAATTTTTTATTGATTCAACCTTCTGCCGAATATCCGCGATCGGTAAAACAAAACGGCATACATGAAGTGGCTCTTCGGTTTTTGCCTCAGGCAATGCTGGGTACACCCAACAGCCTGGGTTGTTTAAGGGTCTCCGATTTTGCATCGAAATTCCTGAGATGGTGGACTCCTCAGAATGCCAAGCTTTTTATTGCATACAAAGAAGACCTGTATCACCGGCAAATTCCGGTAAAGGATACTATCTTGCACTTTCTTCCATTCAAGTCGCAGGCAGAGGGCGACCGGTTTCGTCAGTGGTTGAGACAAAACAAACCTGCTGAAGCAAGTTTGCTGGATATTGATGAGGATGGCAGTTATACAAGCGGTCATCTCATTGATGCGTATTATTACTTGAAGGAAGATTACAACCAATATCTTAATACACAAAAATTCAAAAAAGAATGAAGAAGCGTTTTCAATATATATCAGTTTTGTTTTTCATCTTGATTGCTGATCCATTTGTTTCACATGCTGATGCGTTTCCGCCCGGTTCCTGTTTTACTTCAAAGCATACACCTCTGCATATAGGATCATCCTTTCGTTATTTACCACTATCTCCAGGTAAACCTGTCTTTGATTCCATCGCTTTCAAATTACTAGCTGAAAATGCGGTTTTCATGGAGTACTGGCGAAATGATATGACTTTTGTATATGATGATTTTGACCCTTCCGTGCTTCCAGAAACCATAGAATTACCGCTGCTTGGTGAAGATGAAAATTTTGTTATCAGGGGGTTCAAGGGAATTTCCTCCGTCTACGGACCCAGATGGGGTAGAACTCACCACGGCCTTGATTTCGCTTTAACTACAGGAGATACGGTGGTAGCTGCATTTGATGGGGTGGTCCGATTTGCAGATTATAATAAAAGCGGATACGGAAATTGTGTGGTGGTGAGGCATCTCAATGGACTGGAAACATTGTATGGTCATTTAAGCAAGATATCAGTTCAGCCAAATCAATTTGTCAAAGCGGGCGAGTTGCTTGGACTGGGAGGATCTACCGGCAGGTCAACCGGTCCCCATCTTCATTTTGAAACCCGTTACAAAGATTACTCCTTTGATCCATTGCTGTTTATTGATAAAGACACAAGGAGTTTAAAAACGGATAGACTTGTTATCAAAAAAAAGAGTTTACTTAAAAAAAGATATTCTTCTGACAAGTCCTTAGATAAGGAAAAAAGCTCATCAGATAAATCTGCTTCTGATTCAACGATCATTACGAAAGGCAACCGACCTGTAGTCAGTATTGATAGCAGCAAGCTTTCTACATCGGTTCCGGTTCAAAATAAAAAAGATTCATCAGTTGCTTTAACAAACAAACAGCCTCAAAAAACAGAATCACCCAAAAAAGAGCAGGAGCAAAAGACTACTGCTCAAAAAAAGACGACCCCTGAAAAAAATAAACAGGGTAAAAATTCTAAGAAAGAAGAGAAGCCTAAGAAAAAAGCACCGCCTGCATTTCATATTGTAAAATCAGGAGAAAGTCTTTGGACTATATCCAGAAAATATGGAATGGCTTGGGAAAAGTTGGCCAAACTGAATAACCTAAAAAAGGAAGCAATACT
>JBIIPV010000123.1:0-4553 GCA_044342435.1 Lacibacter sp.
CAGGTGTGAAATATTTATCACTTTGTATTTTAAAAAGGTATGTTCCGGTTTCAGCATCCATCACGGCAATGCCTGTGTGTGCGTTTGTTAGCAGTGAATCATTTTTTATATATTGTTTCCAGGAAGTCTGTATTCTCGATGAAGGTCCGCATGAGCAGAATAGAATACATAAAATCCATCCGAATGGATTGTGTGTAAAGAGGAGGAAAAACAACTTTCGTTCTGTTGTCTTCATTAAACGAAAATAGATATTTATTTATAGACATTATGAAACTCTTTCCTCAATAAGTCAACTACAAAAATTCCCTTAAAATTTTGTTATTGAGCTAAAATAAACAAGGTTATCATTCTATGATTATTATTTTTACTTAATGCAGATTGAACCATACGTGATAGATGCCATTTGGCTGAGCGTTGCTTTTATCGCCGGTTTGATGGCTAAAAGAATTGGATTGCCGGCACTGATTGGCTATTTATTTACCGGACTTGTTCTAAATCTGACTGGAATTGTAGAGGGAAGGCTCAGTGAGTTTATTGGTGTCTTCTCTGATCTTGGCATCATATTGCTTTTATTTACTGTTGGACTGAAGATAAAACTCTCTACGCTGTATCGTAAGGAGGTATTGCTTCCTGCCGGCTCCCACATAATCGTGATGCTTTTTATCGGAACGATATTTATCGGTTTATTACAACTCGTTCATATCCCCTTTTTTTCTTCACTTGATCGTTCTGCAATTCTGCTCATCGCTTTTGCACTTTCTTTTTCGAGCACTGTTTTTGCTGCAAAAATTCTTGAGCAAAGAAGAGAGATGGGTTCCGCTCATGGTGAAACAACAATAGGCATTCTGATTATACAGGATTTGTTTGCTGTTTTTTTTCTTGCTTTTGCCTCGGAATCACAGGTTAATCTGTGGGCATTATTGATCCCTCTTTATCTGTTTTTTATCCGTCGTATTTTGTCGCGCTTGTTAAACGAGGCAGGGCACAGTGAATTGCTCACTCTTTTTGGTTTTTTTGCTGCACTTGTTGCCGGTGCCTTTGTTTTTAAACTAGCAGGGATTAAGCCCGACCTTGGAGCGCTCATTATAGGTATGATACTTGCCTCTCATCCCAAGTCGGATGAGCTATATAACAGAATGATGGAATACAAAGACTTTTTTTTGATTTCATTCTTTGTGAGTATAGGTTTTGCAGGTATCCCCGACAAACATGTTTGGCTTGCAGTTTTTTTACTCCTTCCGTTAGTAGCTGTAAAAGGTTTTCTTTTCTTAAGGTTGCTTGGCTATTCTGGTTTGCCTTTGCGTTCATCTTTCCTTTCAGCCCTTACATTAACCAATTTCAGCGAGTTCGGATTAATTATTATTGTCGTTGGTGTTGAGCAGCAGATTCTTTCCCCTCAATGGGTGATTGTGCTTGCTCTTCTGCTTAGTTTTTCTTTTCTCATCACCTCACCTTTAAATATATCGGCACATCGTTTCTTCGACCGATACAGAAGGGTGATTGCTAAAACCCACCTGTACGGAAAGCAGCTGGATAAAGAACCTACATCTTTGGGTGAGGTATATTATTTGGTGGTAGGGATGGGAAGCATTGGTAAACCCGCATATACTCATTTTAACCGTCTTTATCCGGGGAAAGTGGTTGGTATTGATTATAGTCAGGAAACTGTAGACCGATTACAAAATGAAGGACTCCATATAGAACAAGGCGATGCTGCGAGCAGCTTGTTCTGGACATATAAAACGCTCGCCGGCGTAAAGCTCGTTTTGCTTGCAATGAGCGACTTCGCATCAAACAAACAGGCATTGCAGGAGATCAGAAAAATGAAAAAAAGAAAGTTTAAGGTTTCCGCTATTGCCCACTATCCTGATGAAATCCGTTATTTCCGAGAGAACGGAGTTGATTTTGTATATGATTATAAATCACATATCGGCAGCGATTTTGCAGAACAGGCATTGCTCGTTTCAAGTGTCTCCGAGAATTAAAAAATACAGTTTACTCTCTTTCCTGTGCCCTCAACCACCTTTCAGGAATTTCATTGATTGTAGCCTGGTGGTAATCGTCTATGCTGCAGGCGATGAATTTTTCATTGGGTAGCTGCATCCACCAGCGACCTGTTTTCTTGCTTTGCAGAAAGACCGTGTCCACTTCGTTGAACGCAGTGTGGTATTCATTAAATGAATCTCTTTGTGTTAACGGCGCTTCTGATTTTGATTTGTTTTTTCCATCAATGAAATACCAGATCATGTGTGCAATCTGAACGGCCGTCAGTTCCTGCACATCCTTCTCCGGCCTATAACCATAGATGCCAATAGAATTGAGTTTGTCGCTCATACCCGCAAAGCGCGTGAGCGTACACATCTCTTCTCCGTTCAATCCATTTGGAGAAAGATTGTTGCAAGGCGCAGCCGATTGTGCCATCGCAGCAATGTCTATGCTCATCATGTTTGAATCGCGAATCACCGGTTCCATGTTTTCCAGATTCTCTTTCACCTTTCCCAGTCTGAAGCAATCGAACCGTAGGTTGTCCATGATCTGTAACATCTCCGGATGAACAAAATAACTTTGAAACGCAAGGTGATTGTAATGACGAATGTAATTCGGCTCGCCGGTGAGCATTTCCATCAGAAAGTTTTCACTGCGAAGCACCGAGTTGATGTGCAAATTCACCATGCTGTCAATGCAACAGGCATCAACAATGCTGTTGAGTTGTGCGTAAGCTCCGTATTGAGGGAGGGTGAGGTCGTGACTGCCTCCAAGGATGATGACTGTTTTTTTATTTTCAAGCAAGGCAGCAATCACTGTCTTTGCCGCAGCATAAGTGTCTTTTAAATCAGAACCGCTGCGAATATTTCCTATATCGGAGATTTTTACATCCGGATGCCAGTAATAAAGTTGATATAAGTGTTTTCTGATGATATCAGGTGAGGTGGAGTGGGCGTTTCCGTTACCGGAACCACGTTCCTCTCTGATGCCTACCAATACAATATCTGTTTCTTTCAGAGACGGGAATTCGTGGGAGTACAAATTGATTTTGCTTCCATACTGTGCTTCATTCAACTCTTCGTCTCCGGTTATTTCTGCAACGGAAATTGGAGAAAGGAAATCTTTGATCAGTAATTCATCACTCATATGTGGAGGGTTTCGCGGCAAACATAAGAAAAGCAACGCAACCAAACGCTTCCGAAATGGAAAGGATTATCTTTGTTGCATGGAACAGTTAGTATCTCAGATTGCTGAATTGCGCAAAAAGATAGAATCACACGAAGTGAAAACAGCGCAGGAGCTGGAGCAATACCGAATCGAATACCTTGGTACCAAAGGGTTGGTGAAATCACTGATGGCTGAAATGAAGCAGGTGCCGAATGACCAGAAGCGAGCATTCGGACAAATATTGAATGAATTCAAACAATATGCAGAAGCCAGGTATGAAGAGTGGAAGTTGCAATTAGGAACTGATTCTGATAACACATCATCAGCCGGAGTTGACTGGAGTTTGCCGGGAAATGCATTTCCTCTTGGCGGCAATCATCCTATTACCATTATGCGTAACCGCATCGTAGAGATATTTCAACGACTTGGGTTTACCGTTGCAGATGGACCTGAAATAGAAGATGATTGGCACAATTTTACAGCACTCAATCTTCCTGAAGACCATCCTGCCCGAGATATGCAGGATACATTTTATATCAGCACGAATCCTGTTCAGTTGCTTCGTACACATACAAGCAATGTGCAGATCAGGGAAATGAAGAAAGGCAAGTTGCCATTGCGTCTCATCATGCCCGGGCGTGTGTACAGAAACGAAACCATCAGTGCCCGCAGCCATTGTTTTTTTCACCAGGTAGAAGGGTTGTATATAGATGAACAAGTAAGCTTTGCTGATTTAAAGCAGACGCTATACTTCTTTGTACAGGAAATGTTTGGGAAAGAAGTGAAAGTACGCTTTCGTCCTTCCTACTTTCCTTTTACTGAACCAAGTGCAGAAATGGACATCAGTTGTATGTTATGTAAAGGAGAAGGTTGCAGTGTTTGTAAAAAAACCGGTTGGCTGGAGATTCTTGGATGCGGCATGGTGCATCCGAATGTGCTTGAGAATTGTGGAATTGACAGCAATAAATATTCTGGTTTTGCATTTGGGATGGGTATAGAAAGACCAACGATGCTGAAATACGGCATTAAAGATATTCGTTTGTTTAGTGAGAATGATGTACGTTTTCTGCGCCAGTTTGCGGGGGTGGTCTAACAGAATCTTTTTTCTTTTGATATGTAAAAGTTACGGGTTACAAGTTATGGGTTACGAGCGTTCTTTTAAACGAAACATCTAAACTCTAACCTAACGTCCTAAATATCTAAACACCTGGCCCATGGTGGTTTCATGTATATTTATTATTCGTTTTAATCGAGATATATGGTATTTGTAACAGGAGGCTCAGGCTTGGTTGGTTCTGCATTGCTGAAAACATTGATTCAGCAAAACATCCCCGTAAAAGCATTGCATCATCAATCTTATCCGTTAAACCTTACTGCCGCTGAGTTGGAGAAAGTGGAAT
>JBIIPV010000124.1:0-4518 GCA_044342435.1 Lacibacter sp.
ATTTCATTTAAATCCAAAACACAAATTCCTGAAGGGCTTGAACTTCCCTTGCTGAAAAAAAATGAAACCCTCATCAGCCATGCCGGTTTTTCGCTTTGTTACCAGGAAGATTTTGAACAGGCCTCCTGGATTGCGTATGAACTGACTGCAAAAGAAACCCAATCGGTTACTGAACGAACAAATAAATTCATCATAGACCCTTTGATCCGAAGCGGCTCGGCTACAACCAGCGATTATGCCGGGTCGGGGTACGACCGCGGACACCTCGCTCCGGCTGCAGATATGGGCTGGTCCGTTCAAACTATGAAAGAATCTTTCTATTTCAGCAATATGTCTCCCCAACTGCCTGGATTCAACCGCGGTATTTGGAAAAAAGCAGAAGAACAGGTTCGTAACTGGGCACGTGAATATGGTTCTGTTTACATAGCAACCGGTCCGGTACTCGAAAAAGGTCTCCCTGTCATCGGCCCGAATCAGGTTGCTGTACCTAATTATTTTTATAAAGTGGTATTACGTTGTCGCCCTTCCGATACCAGTGCAGTCGGCATCTTAATTCCGCATGTTTCATCAAACGAACCGCTGACTCGTTACTATGTGAGCATTGACCATGTTGAACATGTAACCGGAATCGACTTTTTTCATCATCTCTCCGATAACACAGAAGCAAGAGAAGAAAAAACCTGCAATCCCGGAGAATGGCCATTGCTGAAGAACAATGACAATAAAACTTCTAATCAAAATAAAAAAAACGAAAGTGTACAATGTAGCGGAACAACTAAAAGCGGAGCCCGTTGTAAAAGAAGAACTACCAATGAAAATGGAAGATGCTTTTCGCATCAATGATTGCCGTTATCAGATAGCTGTTATCAGTTTTAAGTTTACAATTTTAAATTTTGCAACCTACTGATCTGCCGTCATTTTGTTTTTATCATATACCCGAAGCCAGATTATCCATTCAAACATCACATTCTCAGCTACGAGATCAATGGTTAATGCATCGTTCGATACATCAGATCCGGAAACGCTGAACTGATTAACGCACTGGCGCATTTCCTCTGAAGGAGCCTCATATTTTTCTGAAGAGATGTATTTACGATCCACTGTTCTGATTACTCCTCCACTGATATCATTAAAATACTGGCGATAAGTTTTTTTAAATTGTTCAAAATCATCCGTAACCAATAAACGGGTTTCCCATACCCAATAGGTGGATGAAATACCTGAATAGCCAATGATTTTTGTTTCAAGCGCCTTCGGTACTTCCGCAGTTGATAAATATTGAACGGTTCCCGGATCACCTGGTATCTGTTCGCCCCGTATCGGAACAAATTCAGTTGGTGCTGCAGATACCACTTTCTCCAAAACCGGCAGCACAGATTCAACAGATGTCTTTTTTATTTGCGCATGTGAAAAATGAAAAGAAACCAAGAAGACAATAAACGAAAACGAAATTTTATACCCTACTGTATTTCTATACATATATAAATCAATATTTCAATTAAACATAATAACTAATAACCGACAACCGATAACTGTCAACCGATAACTGTCAACCGATAACCGCCAACGGATAACCGACAACCGCCAACCTACTCCACCACCCTCACACCTTTTGCTATAAACTGGATTTCTATTTTCGGTGTGGTGATACGTTCTATTTCCTCGCGGCTTTTTCCCGCGTCTTCCGCATAATGCTGCTGCTGCTTCACGCTCACTTCCTTTTTCTTTGCCTCCCCTTCCAGCATCACAGTATGACCAACGATGTTACCGGGCATAAAAAAACCATAATCAAGAAACCGAACCATCATCGTCTCTCCGTTTTCAGCCTCCAGGCGCATCCAGCATCCTTTTTCCTGACAAACTTCCTTCACCACCCCCTTAATTACACCGGCATATGCCCCCTTTTCATTCACAATCTTCTGCATTTTCACAACAGATACCCCTCCTTTTTTTGGAGCGCCTGCACCGTAAGTAACGCCTTTCACGGCAGAAGCGGGCTCCTGTGCAAAAACACAAACACTTGTAAAAACTGAAAAGACTAAAAAGAATAATGTACGCATAGGTCAAGAAATAAGGAGGTAAAAGTACTCGAATTAACCGGAAAAAAACTTACTAATATTTTTGGTTTCTAAAATTTTTAGCAGTAGTATTGCTAAATAATTTAGTTGTGAACAATATAAACAAACCCATTATGGAAGAGACTTTAATTTTGGAAAAACCAAAGAAAGAAAAAATGAACAAAGAACCCCAGTCGCCCAACAGCGAAAAGTTGAAAGCGCTCAAGCTGACGATGGACAAAATCGATAAAGATTTTGGCAAAGGCAGCGTGATGATGATGAATGAAAAAGGCGTACATGAAATAGAAGTGGTATCTACCGGTTCAATCGGACTGGATGCTGCGCTCGGTGTAGGCGGTGTGCCCCGTGGTCGTATCATTGAAATCTACGGACCAGAGAGCAGTGGTAAAACAACCATCGCCACACATATTATTGCCGAAGCACAAAAGAAAGGCGGCGTTTGTGCCATCATTGATGCAGAGCACGCTTTCGACAGTGTGTATGCGCAAAAATTAGGAGTGGATGTTGACAATCTGCTGATCTCTCAACCCGATTACGGAGAGCAGGGCCTGGAAATTGCCGACCGCCTGATTCTGTCCGGCGCGCTTGATGTAGTGGTCATTGATTCCGTGGCAGCACTGGTACCCAAAGGAGAATTGGAGGGAGAAATGGGCGACAGCAAAATGGGCTTGCAGGCAAGATTGATGAGTCAGGCACTTCGTAAGCTCACAGCCACCATTTCCAAAACAAATACAATCTGCATATTCATCAACCAGCTCCGTGAAAAAATTGGTGTGATGTTCGGAAATCCCGAAACAACAACCGGAGGAAATGCACTGAAATTTTATGCGTCAGTACGTATGGATATCCGTCGCATGAGCCAGATCAAAGATGGTGATGAAGCAATCGGCAACCGCGTCAAAGTAAAAATCGTAAAGAACAAAGTAGCGCCTCCTTTCCGCGCTGCAGAGTTCGATATTATTTTCGGAGAAGGTATCAGCAAAGCAGGCGAAATCATTGATATGGGTGCCGACCTGGGCGTCATTCAGAAAAGCGGTAGCTGGTACAGCTACAACAGCGATAAACTCGGACAAGGTCGCGATTCTGTAAAACAACTCCTGCTCGACAACCCCGAATTGTCTGCCGAAATTGAAAAGAAAATCAGGGAGAAAATAAAAGAAATTCAAAGCGGAGCATCCGCCGAGTAAACGTTGGGTTTGTTTGTAAGTACCAAAAGTCCTTCACACCTTTTTCGGTGTCGAAGGACTTTTTTTATTGAAGATTATATTGGGCTATATTTATATTTGATGGTCTTTCATTTTGTTGTTAAGAGAAATGTTTTTTCTGCTAATCGTCTGTAAAATGAGAATATTACATGCGAAAGCTTCGAAAAAAACAAAAACCAAGCAATAAAAACATACATCAGTTGCCCAAATAAATATCAATATAAAAAGAACTATATGAACAAACGCGTATTATTACTTTGCTTATTAATCATGAATCATTTTTTAACTAAAGCACAAGAAGATCCGTATTTATGGCTTGAAGAAGTTGAAGGAACCAAACCGCTGGAATTTGTACAGAAACTCAATCAGACAACTTTCGAAAAAATTGGCAAAACAAAAGAATACGAGTCCATCTACAATAAATCACTTGAAATTTTTAACTCTACTGATAAAATTGCCTACCCTACCATTCACGGCAACTATGTTTATAATTTCTGGAAAGACAAAGACCATATTAGAGGTATCTGGAGAAGAACAACAAGACAAAACTATCATTCAGAAAAAATAAACTGGGAAGTCCTGCTCGACCTGGATGAACTATCTAAAAAAGAAAACCAAAATTGGGTATTTAAAGGCGCTTCAACAACTTTTCCTGCCGGAAATTTATTTCTGGTCAGCCTTTCAAAAGGCGGCGGCGATGCAACCGATATTCGGGAATTCGACGTGTCTCGAAAATCTTTTGTTGAAAAAGGATTTAAACTGGAAGAAGGAAAAGGAGATGCGGTTTATCTCGATGAAAATACGCTGATAGTTTCCAGAAGTGATCAGGAAAACATGACAACATCCGGATATCCTACTCATGTGAAATTCTGGAAAAGAGAAACCCCCGTTGAGAATGCCGGGCTGATGTTTGAAGGAAAGAAAACAGACGTAGGCACCTGGGGATCTCTTCTTCGTAGCGGAACAACTATCTATCCTTTCATCATACAGGCAAGTAGTTTTTTCACGAGTAAGAAATATGTTTGGTTTGAGAATAAACTGATTCAACTTGAAATACCCGAGGATGCTGAAATATCAGAACTTCTGAATAATCAACTGGTCTTGAACTTAAAATCGGAATGGCAGGTTAACGGAAAGGTTTATCGACAAGGATCCGTTGTGAGCGTTGACTTTAAAAAAATGATTGATGGCATTATCGATATTTACCCCATCTACACGCCGAACGCTTATTCGAG
>JBIIPV010000289.1:0-2599 GCA_044342435.1 Lacibacter sp.
CATATTGACACACACAATGAAATAATGCGCCGGATCAAAACATTTACCGGCACCAACCAAACCATCCCACCATTCTGCAGGATCGCTGTTGGCTGTCAGTGCATGAAAGACCCAGATCACATTATCTCCTTCCGCATTCAGCTCTCCATAGGTTGTATAAGCCAGGTGATACTGACTCAATACTTTTCCTGACTCGAGCTGAAAAGGTTGTTTGTATGTAAAAATCTGTGTTGACATGGATCAGAGTTACTTCAGGTTTAGCTGCCAAATACTTTCGCGAATGCCTGTTCGAAATCGGCTTTGATATCTTCCAAGTGTTCGAGCCCCACACTAATTCGAATCAGGTTATCCAATACACCACTTGCTTTGCGTTCATCTTCGCTTAATTGCTCGTGAGTTGTTGAAGCCGGATGAATGGCCAGAGTTTTGGCATCGCCCACATTTGCGAGGTGACTGATCAACTGAATTGAGTCAATAAATTTTCTTCCGTTATCTACACCTCCTTTGATACCGAATTGCAACACACCACCGAATCCACGAGTCAGTTGCTTTTTCGCAATCTCATGATATGGACTGCTTTTCAAACCGGGATACCAAACGTATTCCACTGAAGGATGTTGTTCGAGCCACTCTGCCAGAGCAAGTGCGTTAGAAGCATGTCTTTCTGCACGAAGAGAAAGTGTTTCCAATCCTTGCAGTAACAGGAATGAATTGAACGGACTTTGCGACATACCAAAATCACGCAAACCTTCTACACGGGCACGTATTGCGAAAGCAACGTTGGGAAGTCCAAGCGGATTTCCTTCTCCGAAAATATCCCAGAATTTCAACCCGTGATATCCTTCACTGGGCTCAGTAAACTGAGGGTACTTTCCATTTCCCCAATTGAAATTTCCTCCATCGATCACTACACCTCCAATTGAAGTTCCATGTCCACCAATCCATTTTGTAGCAGATTCAACCACAACATGAGCGCCATGCTTCAGTGGCTGAAAATAATAACCACCTGCTCCGAATGTATTATCAACTACCAATGGTAGATCATGCTTTTTCGCCAATGCAGCGAATTTTTCAAAGTCAGGGATATTCAAACGAGGGTTGCCGATCGTTTCCAAATAAAGTGCTTTTGTATTTGCATCGATGAGCGACTCAAAACTTTCCACGCTGTCACCTTCTGCAAAACGGGCTTCTACACCAAGACGCTTGAAGGCCACTTTGAATTGATTGTATGTTCCGCCATATAGGTAAGAAGTCGTCACAAAATTATCCCCTGCCTGAAGGATGTTATTCAAAGCAAGGAATTGAGCAGCCTGTCCGCTAGCTGTCGCAACAGCCATCACTCCACCTTCGAGTGCCGCGATGCGGTTTTCAAACACATCGTTGGTCGGGTTCATGAGACGGGTATAAATATTGCCGAACTCTTTTAATCCAAAAAGATTCGCGGCATGCTGGCTGTTTTTGAAGCCATATGAAGTTGTTTGATAAATCGGAACAGCCCTGGCTCCTGTAGTAGGATCTACCTGTTGTCCTGCATGTAATTGCAGTGTTTCAAAGTGATGATTGTTACTCATAAAAGATTTAATTTTAAAATGTAATGAAAATGATAATTGGATGAAATGGTACCTTCCCGCGTAGGGATCGGAATAAGAAATGTATGCCTTACGGCATACAACAACAAATACAACAACAACACTGTGGAACAGCGGTTGCAAAAATCGGAAGAATTGAGTTGTTGCGCATAACCATAAATGGGATGCGAAGATAGGGAATTTCAGAATTTTGGATGTCAAAAAAAGAAAAATCTACCGGATTGATAGAAAGAATTAAGCTACCAAGGCAGTATCCCTGGAATAAATCAGAACCGATAAGATTGAAGGTATAAGGGCAGAGAAAAACTTAAGATCTTTTGCTGCAAAAGCATCCGTATCCAGAACCACTGTAATCTTATCCTCGGGATACTTTTCTTCCTGAAGTTCTATTTTTAATTGATTGGTAGAATTGACATGGAACCGGAAACGACGGTTATCCGACGTTGTGGCTCTTCCCTTGGAGAATAATCGATCGTCGTATTGAATATCTCCCAGCTTAAACCCGTATTCATTTCTAAAGAACTGTACAAACCTATTAAATACGTTTTTGCCAATAAAAATACTTCTTTTCCATTTGCTGCTTTCCAGACGAATGCTTTGCGTAGAGGAACTGTAGCGAAGCAAAAAAGACTCCTGTTTCCCTCGTTCAGACAATAAAAGAGGAATCCTATCATAGATTGCTTTGCTCATAAACAGTATTTAATTCTTATTCGAAGCTAACCAGACTCCGGCGATTTGTCAAGATTTAAACCCCATTTTTCCCACAAAAAGAAAAACTTAACATTGGACAACCTTTGGCTTCGGCTTTTGTTTTAGGAACTGCAGCTTTCTGTAATTAAAATCTGAACAGATACTCGCTAAATTCGCAAATCATGGCCGGGAAAAAAGAATCAATTAATATGGTGGAACTTCCAATGAAGGATGAGTTTATTCGCATAGAAGGTGCCAGGGAGCACAATCTCCGCAACATAGATCTGGCTATCCCCAAAAACAAACTGGTTGTGATTACA
>JBIIPV010000126.1:0-4470 GCA_044342435.1 Lacibacter sp.
CTTTTCCGTTTAGTTTAAATGACGCAATCTTGTTTCCTGTACCATACACGCGTATTGTAAGAACTGCATTTCTGTATTTGAAATTCCGAAGTGTTTTTGTTCCTGTATATGCAGAAGGTACCGCAGATGCAAAGCGAATTCCGTTGGTTTCAAACTGCATACCCATGAATACTCGATGCACCATCGCAAGATTCCCTGCCATGCTCCACAGCATCCTGTCCGAATTTACTTCGGTTCCATTGAAATCTCCGGTTTCCGCCACCATGTTTTCATAGTTCGTCAGAAAAAATCCGCCTGCTCGATAAATACTTGCAAGTCCGTGCGACAATGCTGCTTCATTGCCTGCCTTCGCAGCTGCTAAATTCCAGTACGATTGCACAAATGGCCAAATGGCATTGTTGTGATAAGGAGGAATACCGGGTATTTGCGGATAAATACAAGTTACACCGTAAGGAGTTAAAGGAGATTTCTGAAAAATGGAAGTTGCTTTTTTGTCATCCGCAACATCAAACAACACTGCCAATGCTTCTCCCAATGCTTCAAAGCGTGGAGAGAGGGATAGTCCTGCTCTTCCATATCGGTATTGACCATAATATCCGTTTTCTTTATTCCACAGATACTGATTGATTCCTTTTTTAATTTTTTCTGCTCTTGCTTCAAATACTTCACTCGCTTTTCCTAATTCTTTCGCCATCGATCCGGCAATGCGGTTTGCCTGGTAATGCACCACATTCGTTCCCAGATTTTGTGACATATAAATATCTGCATTGTTCATCCAGCGTGGATATGTTTGCTCTCTCCAGTCGAGAAAAGAAGATTCGCCTTTATATAATCCTGTCACCGGATCCGCCAGTACTTGATGATCATCTTCCAGTGTATTGGAAATAATTTCAAATGCTTCTTCCAACCAACTGCGATCGCCTGTTGCTTTGTATAATTCCCATGCGGCCAGCACCCAGGTGGTTCTGTCGGAGGAAACAGGCCATGATCCTCCCGATCCTGTATCTTGAATGATGCGTTTACGCTTTACTTTTTTAAGCAGCGAAATTTTTGCAATGTCGGGCTGATGATAAGCAAACGCAAGCAGAATGCTGTAGCTGATGTCTCTGGTCCATACACCTCCCCATTTTGCTCCTGTACGAAATGTGCTGTCGGCTTCAATGTTTTTTAACGCTTCTTCCAATGATAAATTAAACAGTGCATCTACAATGGGTTGGTCGGATGAGTAAGATGGTTTTTGTGATACGTCGCGTGTGAGAATCCATGTTTTTTCTTCCTGCGCAGCTCCTTCATCAAAACGGTTGAAAATAATTTTTATGGAATAGATTCCATCTTCATCTGCATCTTCCAGTTTCAATCCTTTGTTGCCGAGGTTGACAAAATCCCACGACAAGGGCTCTGCGCCTCCTGCAATGTAAAATCCTTTGAAGTCTGATTTCGCAATGCGTGATCCATCGTATGTTTCATAATATCCTTTTTCCTGAAACTGTTTGAGCACAGGATTCATATCGACGCGAAAAGTATATTCGTAGTTGACGGGTAGATAGCCTGCGGTGACACCGGGTTGCGGAGGCGGAATTTTTCCGAATGTTACCACTGGTGCTTCGTGTTCATCGCCAATCAATACCCAGTGATCATCGCCCGGTGCCATTTCATTGTCTTTTTCATTGATGCTGAATTTGTATTTGATGAGGCGGGAGAACGTGGTGCTGGCAGGACTTTTATAAGTGGATACAATCTTTGAAGGTGAAACAGCGACGGCTGTGTTTTTCCCTTGAATGATTTTATCGGAGAAGAGGGTGTATTCTTTTGACGAATAAAGCGGAGCCTGTCCATGAGAGATAATTTGTTGCATAAAAAAAATTACAATCAGGAGGAGATGTCGAAACATAAGAATGAATTGATTCTGCGAAGTTGAGTTGAAGTCACAAATTAAGTGAAATTAATAACCGTAATAACGTAAAAAAAGCATTCAGAAAGAATGCTTGACTAAAATCTGTTGAAAATGGGTTGACTATTTCTTTAGCCCGTCAATGAGAATATGCACAATATTTTCCTCTACTTCTTTTGCCGTGATTTTAGCAGTGGAGCGGTGCCAACTTTCTATTCCTCCCACTGCATGAAGCATGATGAGAACGGCGGTGGGGCTATCAATATTTTTAATTTGATTTTTCTTAATTCCTTCTTCTACCATTGTGGCAAAACGCTTTCTGTAGTTGCGTCTTTGGTTATGAAAATTTGAACGATAGGGTTCGTCGAGGTGTTTCCATTCTCTGTCGGCCACCAGTACTTCTTCCACATGTTCTACCATTTGGAGAATATGAAAACGAAGTAGAGTTTCAATTTTTTCCAGAGGAGAAGCATCTGACAATTCTACTTCATCCATGTGGGCATTGAAATCATTGGCTACACCAAAGCAGATCGATTCAAGAATTTCATTCTTTGATTTGATGTGGTTGTACAGGCTGGCGGCCTCAATGCCGATGTTTTCGGCCAGGTCGCGCATGCTGGCAGCGCCAAATCCTTTTTCACGGAACAAAGCGGCACCGGCTTTGATGATCAGGTCTTTTCTGCTTTCGTTTTTCGCAACTTTCAGTTTTCCCATTGATTGATGATTGAGTTTTGGTCTATTTGTTTGCTAAAACTGTTCTTCATGGTGTAACCTTCCGACCTTCCCAAGGGAAGTGAATTCGTTAAAATTAAAAAGATTCTTCTAGTCTTTAAAAATAAAAACACAAAACATGAACGAATGTTCGCGTTTTTGTTGTAAAAGAGCCACATCAACCATTACCTTTGCGCCAATTAATTTTATTCAATATGTCTTTGATAGTTGTTGGTACCATGGCCTTTGATGCAATTGAAACGCCTTTTGGTAAAAGTGATAAAATCATTGGTGGAGCAGCCACTTATATTGCTCTGAGCGCCTCCAATTTTTGCAAGCCGATTTATCAGGTGTCGGTAGTGGGTGGCGACTACCCTCAGTCGGAAATGGATGATCTGCAAAAGCGCGGTGTTCAGCTCGACGGCGTGCAAGTTCGGCCGAATGAAAAAAGCTTTTTCTGGAGTGGCCGTTATCATATGGACATGAATACGAGAGATACGCTCGATACACAACTGAATGTACTGGCCGATTTCGATCCTGTTCTTCCTGAATCATACCAGCAGGCGGAGTTTCTGATGCTTGGCAATTTGATGCCTGCTGTTCAGATCAAAGTGATTGAGCAGTTACGAAACAAACCACGTCTCATCGTGATGGACACCATGAATTTTTGGATGGAGTCGGCGCTTGATGACCTGAAAAAAGTATTGACTCATGTGGATGTGCTGATGGTGAACGACAGTGAAGCGCGTCAGCTGAGTGGAGAATATTCATTGGTGAAAGCAGCCCGCGTGATCATGAAAATGGGTCCTCGTTTCCTGGTGATTAAAAAAGGAGAACACGGCGCATTGTTGTTTAATGAGAACAGTGTATTCTTTGCCCCTGCATTGCCGCTGGAAGATGTATTTGATCCAACCGGAGCAGGAGATACTTTCGCAGGTGGTTTCATCGGCTATCTGGCTCAAACCAAAGACATCAGTTTTGACAACATGAAAAACGCCATCATTGTGGGCAGTGCCATGGCCAGTTTCTGTGTTGAAAAATTTGGAACAGAAAGATTGAGAGAGCTGACAAAGCAGGAAATTGATGACCGGATTCAGCAGTTTGTGGACCTGGTTAACTTCGATATTTCTCTCACCTGATGGAGAATCAAATCATCAAGGATGTTGGTGTGGAATGGGCATTAACCGTTCCGGAATCTGTAACGGAAGAAGAATTAATTCTTCTTCTTTCTACAAAAATCAATGATTTAATTCAGAATGATTTCAGCAGCTTGTTAACACTTCTGTATCGGATAGATGTTGATGAACGAAAGCTGAAAGCGATGCTTCAGCAAAACCCCGATAGCGATGCGGGTTTGTTGATTGCGCATATGGTTCTGGATCGGCAAAAACAAAAACAGGCCACCCGAAAGCAATTCAGGGAAGATCAGAATAAAACGGGTGATACGGAGGAGAAATGGTAGAAGATCTACTTGCGAAACATCAGCTCCTTTACTTTTTCTTTATCTTCTTTCTCTTTTTTCAAGTCAAACATCGTTCCGAAAATCCTGTCCCACATCGTACTGCTTACACCAAATCCTTTTTCTTCATCTTTATAGTGGTGAAGATGATGATTGCTCCACAATGGTTTCATCCATTTAAAGGGAGGGTTGTATGCGTGAATTGCATAATGCATTGAACCATACAGTAGATAACCGAATATAAATCCCGGGAAAAAAGAAAAAGCATAATTATTCATGAAAAGATAGCAGAGACCTAACAGTGCCGATGCAATCAGCAAACTTGGTACAGGCGGCATGAATAGTCGTTCACGATCTCTGGGATATTCGTGGTGGTTGCCGTGAATAATATAGATCAATCTTTTGCCTG
>JBIIPV010000127.1:0-4460 GCA_044342435.1 Lacibacter sp.
TATGAGTTTAACAAAAGAAGATGAAATTGAATACTATGAGATTAGACCTCGTGAATTTGATCCGGATAGTATTTATCAATACAGGATCAAAGAAGAGTGGGTATTTGATAAAGAATCATCTAGAATGTTTGTTCGTATTCTTGGTATTTGCCCTGTAAAAGCCCAGTATGGTTCTATGGGTAATTTTATCGGCATGATTCCTCTTTTCTGGGTTTACTATCCTACAGAACTTCGTCCTTTGTTGGCAGAATATGAAGCTTACAATCCGAAGAACTTCGGAGCTAAAATGACCTGGGAGGAGCTGTTTGAAAACAGGATGTTCAGCAGTTATGTTACAAAATCAACGCTGGATAATCCATACAACAGAAATATCAGAGAGTACATCAAAGACCCCATTTTGCGTCTTTTGGAAGGCGACCGCATCATGGATAAAATATTCACCTACGAACAAAATCAATGGTCATATTGATCCTTGTTCTTAAAGAAAAACCGGCTTCAAAAAGCCGGTTTTTTTATGCCCGAATTTTTCCGTCAATCATTTCAATAATATTAAAGGCTTACGAATATCATCTAAATGGCTTTTGTATGTTTTATTCTCACCAGGGTAACATAAATAAATTTGTACTGGTTTTTCATAGGATATTGGATTTAAAAGACGGGGACGGATATCTATCCTTCCCCCTTTTTGTTTTTAAGCAGATGATCCCAAAGTGCTTGCGCCTTTTTATTTCCAATCAGCCCGGATATGCTTTCCCTCCCTGCTTCTAATATATTCTTCTCAGACCGATAAGTTTTCATAAGCAATTCCATTGTTTTAGGGCCAATACCTGCAATATTTTCCAACTCATTTTTAATAGCGCCCTTGCTCCTTTTATTTCTGTGAAATGCAAGCCCGAATCTGTGTACCTCATCTCTGATCCTCCTGAGCATAGCCAAACTTTGCGATTGATAGGGAAGCTTTAAAGATTCACGATCATTCTTGAAGAAAATTTCTTCTACATTTTTGGCTAGTCCAATCAGCGTCATTTGATCTGATAAACCCAAGGCATCAATACTTTCAGCAGCTGCAGATAATTGGCCTTTCCCCCCGTCAATCACTACCAGCTGAGGCAGAGGCTGTTTGTCACGAAGAAGCCGACTGTATCGCCGGTAAATAATTTCAGACATAGAGGCAAAATCGTTGATGCCTTCCACCGTTTTGATGTTATAGTGCCTGTAATCTGATTTGGACGGTAGTCCGTTCTTAAAACAAACCATGGCGGCTACAGGGTAAGCACCCTGAAAATTGGAATTGTCAAAGCATTCAATATGGAGCGGAATTTCTTTAAGTTTCAGTTCCTCTTTTAACTCACTCAGTATTTCACCGGTGTTTTGATCTGCTTTATTATTTAAAAGAAGTGATTTCCTCTTTCTGTATTCATTTAGAAAATGCCCCGCATTGCCGAAGGCCATTTCAAGTAGTTTTTTTCTGATGCCACCTGCAGGTACTGTAATTCGCAAATCACTTTGAAGGAGTTGTAATTCAACCGGCACGATGCACTCCAGGGCAGTGCTCTCAAATTTCTCTCGAAGTCGAATCAATACACTTTCTAGTACTTCTTCGATCGTTTCATCCAACTTACATTTAATTTCAATATTTTCCGTTCTGATGATGCTGCCATCTCTTACCATGAGGTAGTGCAAGAATACCATTTCTTCATATCGAACCGCAGCACAAACATCCACATCCCCAAGTTGAGGGCTGACTACAATGGATTTTGATTGGTAATTCTCAAGCCGTTCAATTTTTCTTTGAATGATTGCAGCTTTTTCAAAAGCCAGTTCATCAATTGTATTTTTTAAGTCATCGCGCAAATGCTGAATAACAGGGGTAAGATTTCCTTTGAGTATGTTACGTACCTGCATCAATTCCTCCTGATATTCTTTCTCTGTTTGTAAACCTATACAGGGCCCTTTACAATTTCCTAAATGAAATTCGAGGCAGACTTTGTATTTATTTTTATTAATTTCTTTTTCTGAGAGGTTGAGTCTGCATGTTCTGATTGTCAGATGTTCTTTGATTAGCTGAAGGAGATCACGGACTTTCCCTGCTGAAGAAAATGGTCCGATATACTCAGACCCATCGTTGTATTTATTTCTTGTCAGAAAAACGCGGGGGAATGCTTCTTTTTTAATAACGATATAAGGATATGTTTTGTCATCCTTCAGGTCAATATTGAAAACAGGTTTATTCTCTTTGATTAATACATTTTCTAGCAGAAGCGCATCGTGTTCTGTTTCAACAATTGTAAAATCAATTTTTACAATTCTTCTTACTAACTCCGCCGTTTTATTATTAACTGCTTTCGATGAAAAATAACTTGCTACTCGCTTTCTGATGTTTTTTGCTTTCCCCACATACAAAAGATTCTCTTTTGCATCATAGTATTTGTAAATGCCGGGCTGTGAAGGGATCGTTTTTGCAATAGAATCGAATGCAGATTTATTCATGTTCTCATCATTGCAGAATAACCTTATTAATCAATGAGCTTTCTTCTCCGTTACTATTTAAAACTGACTCATAGATAGTAAAGCCCTGGTTGTGAACCCATAGTAATTGCTTTTTCCCGGATTTCTCTTTTTCATTGGCTCTTTTAAGAATATAAACTTGTCTGATATCTCCTGTTTGCGGGTTTGCATATACATCCATCCTCTCTATCGGCTCTTTTTCCCGTTTGCTGAGATATGAAATTGTGATGGTGCCAATTGTGGCATCGCCAAAAACTGACTGGGTAAAGTTTTCATTAAAATAATCTTCTTCTAATTCTTCATCCATAAAAGGTTTAACAATCGCTCTTAATTGTTTCGCATCAATATATGTCGAGTCGATCGCAACAGTATCTCTCAACTTCAAACTGACAATGCCGTAAGGCACTGTATCAATATGAGCCAATTGGCCTTTGATATACCCGAATACATTGATGTGTTTTTCATGTTCTTTTTTCGCCTCTTTACAGCTAAAAAATAGGAGTAAGAGTATTGGCAGAATGAAATTAAACCTCATAGAAAAGCAATTATAAGTTTCTATTATTTTGAATATTCTTCTTGTGATTTTCCGTTTAAACAGGCATTCCCCACAATGGGACTTCATGTGTAAAATTAAACCAATGTGCGCAAACCCGATGAATAAAAACTCAGGGCATTTCTCTGGTAATTCCCATTTTAATGCCATATTCAATGACATGTTCCCTGAACGGATATTCTTTTATGTGTCCCGAAAGAACCTGATAGCGAATTTGAGGTCCTGCATATACTCGGTAATGACCAATTTTTTGGGAATAAAGTAATTCAGCAGCACTATGAATATTCAAACGGCGAAGCATGTCAGGAGCCTCCACATAATTCCGGTAATCTGTAGACAGCAAATAAGCCGAAGCATGAAGTAAGTAGGAGGGCTGAATTGTTAATCCTGCAACTACATTTCTTTTTGCTCCTTTATTTAATTTAACCATCACTCCCACAGGTACAGAAACCTGAAAATTCCTGTTTGCATATTCCTGATTCTTAAATCCGTTCCTGTTCTCCAGATTACTAAGTCTTTGCATCCGGTTTGAATTACTGAGGGAAAGACTGGCAAGCTCGGGTGCTCCTTGTGCAGCTGTGATGGTATAACAATTATAATTGAGTTGAATCCCTGATCTTATTTGTAACCTTGAATTAATATTTTTAATGTATCCAACCCCAATTTCCCAACCTGGTAATGGGGTATAATTAATTTGGCGATTGTTTCCGGAATAGGAATTAATTGCTATAGAAGCCAGGTTTTCCTTATTAAAAATACGGTCACTGAGAGATGTTGAGAAGTAAATAAATATTTCTTTTCTCTTTTTTATACCGGATTTATTTAACTCAGGTGTACACTCGTTTTCTGTAAACAAATTTGATGTGTTTATTGCTGTATCTGTGTGTTCTGTCTGTAGATTGATTGGCAAAGGGTTAACTGTTTCAGAATCATAACTATAATGAGAAGGAACAACAATTTTATTTCTTTTATTCTCATCAGCGCAGACTAATAAAAGCTTCAAATCGGCATGCTGATATTGATTGCTCTTTCTACTATCAGTGGAGTGTACTGTTCTTTGAATATTTTTTATACTGCTTTGTTCCGATGATGTGCTCTTTGAAAAAACTTCGATGCTTTCATTGAATTTACGGTCTGCTAGAGGCAAGTCTGTCCATTTGGAAAATGAAAACCAGATGCCGGTAAAAAGCAGCAGCAAAAATGTACATTTAAAAAAATAATATTTTCTGTTTGGTCTGTGTAAGTCTGATTCAATATTTTCCCAAAGCAGCGTACTAGGCCGCAACATATAAGATTCCAGTCTTTTTCGAATTTCCAGCTCAAAAAAATCGGATCCAGGCATAAAAAGAATTTATACTGAGTTTTTTATTTTAAGGAGACTCCAGTTCTTGTTTTGCAT
>JBIIPV010000004.1:0-15167 GCA_044342435.1 Lacibacter sp.
AGACAGGAGCAATTCAATTGTCGCTTGACGCTTCGGGTTTATTCAACTCTTATCCGGTTGGAAGAAAAGTATATGTAAAGTGTAATGGACTTTGTCTTTCAGATTACAATAATATGATTCAACTGGGTGTAAAAGCGTCTGTTTCAGGAACTCCTTCCTTCCAGGCGATCGCTTCTAATTTGATTGGTCAATATGTGATAGGCGGCTCAATCAATAATTCCGTACCAATAAAAACAGTTACACTTGCAGACCTGCGAACAAATATGCAGGACTCATTAATAGGAACATTAATTCGTCTGGAAAATTTTGAATTTAGCGACACCTCCAAAACATTTGCAGACACTTCTTCTTATAAAAATGATGCCAATTTGGATATCCGTAATTGTGACGGCGGTTCGATCATTATTCGTACAAGCGGTTATGCAAATTTTGCAGGAGTAAAAGCACCGGGTGGCAACGGTAAAGTTGTGGCTCTTTATACTGTATTCCGCACAACAAAGCAGCTTGTATTAAGAGACACTTCTGATCTTCAACTGAAAGGTTCAAGATGTAATTTGTTTGAAGAAAACTTTCAGAGTTATGCTTCATCCGGCACCAGTCCATTAAACGTACCGGGTTGGCTTAATATTCAAGAGTCGGGCGATGTGACTTACACAATGGCCACTTTTGGAACCAATGTATTTCCTAAAATATCTGCATTTGCTTCTGCGCAATTGCCAACTACCAATATTTCCAGCTGGCTGATTACACCCGCCATCAACATCCCCGCTGGATTATCTCCTAAATTTTCATTTACATGCGCTCGCAGATATCCTGCAGGCACATTTAAAGTGTATGTATCCGACAACTTCAACGGCAACAATGTAAGTACAGCCAACTGGCAATTGCTTACAACCGTTCCAGGCGGCCCGTCAAATGCTTTCACTCCGTTTGATCCATTTGGTCCGTTCGACTTCAGCAGCTATGCCGGTAAAAAAATATACATAGGTTTCCGCTATGAAGCAGCAGCAGGAACATCGAAATTTGATGTGGGCACTTATGAGCCGGATGACATCAAAATATCCAGTAAATAAAAAATATTCTCAGATATATTCAAAGCGGCCATTGTGCCGCTTTTTTATTGATATTAAGTGATTTATAAAATATTCTCGGCTAAATTCTGGTTACCCGTTTTTCGTTAAAGAAAATAGAATGTTCAAAAATCATTTTGTTTACATAAAAATAATATCTATTTTCATCCTCATAAACATACTGCCTATCGCATCCACTTCTACACGAACCATTCAGCCTTAAAACTGATTTTTTATTCACCCTTAAACTGTAGAAGCCATGCGATCTTCCTCTCATCTTTCCGATCAGCAATTAATACACCTATTTAAAGAAGGCTATTCAGATGCGCTGGAAATTCTGGTGCTTCGACATAAGGAAAAGCTCTACACTTCCATCTACTTACTGGTGAAAGACCGGCATCTGGCGGAGGATATTTTTCAGGATGTATTTATCCGCATCATCGATACCATCAGAAATGACAGATATTCAGAGGAAGGAAAATTCCTCCCCTGGGCCATGCGCATCGCTCACAATATGTGTGTAGATCATTTCCGGAAAATTAAACGTACCCCAACCATTAAAACCGGCGACAATTACGACATATTCGAGCAACTAAATTTCAGCGAGGAGAATGCGGAGCAAAAAATCATGAAAAACCAAACTCATGACCGCGTTCGCCAATTACTTGATATGCTTCCTGAGGAGCAGAAAGAGGTGATTATTTTACGTCATTATGCCGATCTCAGCTTTAAAGAAATTGCAGACCTAACTAATTGCAGCATCAACACCGCATTGGGCAGGATGCGCTACGGACTCATCAATTTGCGTAAGATGATGACCGAACGGCAAATCAGACTCTAAGATATCTTTTCAAAATCCTGCTGAAAACCAAAAGCGCCGATTTCTAAAAAAATAATCCATTTTCCACACAACCGCCTTCCCTCTAACCGGAAGGCGGTTTTTTATTTTATGCCAGTAATCCCAATGGCAACTATACTAATGACGTTCCCAGGAGCCGCTCCGTGAGCACCCGGGATAAACTGAGGCATTTTGATCCATTTCGTGAGACTGTGAACTGACAACTGATAACCGTTAACAGTTAAACCGCTTATTATCTTTAAATAAACTTGCCCCTATTTGCCTTCGCCTTAGTAAATTTGACGTTTCCTTTTCTTAGAAAAACCAGCTGCCGGAATACCACCTTTCATCTCAAATCATTTTCATGAGGAAATACATTCTCGGTGCGGTATTCTTATTTTGCTATTTCATATCGAATGCACAAACTTTTTCATATACCGGAACACCCATAGCCATACCAGGTTCAGGAACCTCTCCAAGTTGTAATAACCTAAACGTGACAGGAGTAGGAACTATCGGAACTACAAAAGGCCTAAGTGAGGTTTGCTTTACAATCAATCATACCAGTGTTGATGAACTTGAAATTTTGTTACAGGCACCGGATGGCACTTATGTTCCACTGACTATACAAAACGGAGCTACGGGTGCAGACAATTATACAAATACCTGCTTTAGTGCAACAGCAACATCCCCCATAAAATTTAACTCAGCTCCTTTCACAGGCACCTTTCTCCCGGAAGGACATTTAGGTGCGGTCAACAACGGACAGAATGCTGATGGTGTTTGGAAGCTCTGTATTTTAGATAGAAGAGCTCCCTCCAATGCGGGAACTATTCAGAGATGGAGTTTAACTTTCAGCAATAACCCTGCTCCGCAACCGCCTGCTTTTCCAAATTGCTCTAATAATATTCCATCTACCTCTGATTGTGCGAGTGCTACCTCGATCTGTGATTTCAACGGCGCTTGCGGAAGCACAACGGGTAGCATCAAAAGATCCTGGACCGCCTTAGACAATGCATCGTGTTTCGGACTGAATAATAATTCATTTGTGAAATTTATTGCAGATGCGCCTACTGTTTCTTTTTCGGTGTGGGTGAATAACTCAAATAATGGATTCAACAATGCCAACGGGGGTATTCAGATGCTTTTTTTCAGTACTCCTTCCTGCGGAGGTGCGGTTACAACTTATGGATGTTACAATCGGATTTATCCTTATGCTTCAAACGGCAAGCAATTAATCTCTGTTGTTTATGCTGAAGGTTTAACACCAGGTAATACATATTACCTAATGACCGATGGAGCAAACGGCGATTTATGTGATTTTCGAATTGCAGCGAATTCGGGCGTAAATGCACTTAAAATAACCCCATCATCTCAAAACATTTGTGTGGGTGATTCTGTTACACTCACTGCTTCCGGCGGTAATGGTATTTACACATGGGGGGCAAATAATCCCAATGCCGGACTTGCGGCCACAACAGGAACTGTTGTAAAAGCAAGACCATCCACATCGGGCACCATCAGATACAGCCTCACTAGTACTACCGGTTTAGGTTGCCCAACTGCAACAAGTATAGATATTAATGTAAGTCCTCAACCTACTGCACCCATCGCTACGCCCACTCAGCCAAGTTGTACAACACCAACAGGCTCCATTACTGTAACACCAATAACAGGTTCTACTTATAGTATCGACGGCACCAATTTTCAAACAAGTAATATTTTCTCCGGCCTAACTCCAGGCAACTACAATGTAAAAGTGAAGAATGCAGGTGGATGTGTATCTGCTCCTACTTCTGTCACAATCAATGCTTCACCAGCCGGAACACCTTCTTACGTATATAGTGTCATTGATCCTACCTGCAGCAACCCTACAGGAGGAATCGTCATACAACAACCTGTTGGAAATAATTACGAATACAATATTAATAATGGCACTTATCAAAGTACTCCTTCTTTCAGCAATTTAACAAGCGGTAATTACACAACAACCGTCAGAGACAAAATCACGGGCTGTGTTTCACCTTCATCAACTTTCACCGTTAAACCTGCACCTGTTGTACCAGTTGCTCCAACTACAAATTCAACACAGCCAACCTGTAGCACACCTACTGGTTCAATTACAGTGAGCACTCCAACAGGCGCGAACTTTGAATATAATTTAAATGGAGGCACTTATCAATCATCTGCATTATTCAGCAACCTGAATCCTAGCACTTATTCGATCAGAGTAAAAGATAAGACCTCCGGCTGTGAATCAAATGCAACATCAGTTACAATCAATGCAGCACCCTCCGCTCCGCAAGCTCCTGTCTTCAATCTCACACAACCCTCCTGCTCCGTATCAACCGGTTCAGTAACTATCACCAATCCAACTGGCAACAACATCGAATACAGTTTGAACGGAGGGACTTATCAAACTGCTGCCACATTCAGCAGCTTGACTCCGGGCAATTACTCAGTGATAGTTAGAAACAGTGCAACAAACTGTGTTTCACCCGCTGCAACATTTGCAATCAATGCAGCACCCTCCGCTCCGCAATCACCAACTTTCAACATCACTCAGCCAACCTGTACAACACCAAGCGGCTCAGTAATCATCACCAATCCAACTGGCAACAATCTTGAATACAGCTTGAACGGAGGAACATATCAAACTTCTTCTACGTTTAATAATCTAACTCCTGGCAACTACGCTGTTACTGTCAGAAACAACTCAACAACTTGTATATCTACTGCTGCAAACTTCACTATTAATTCAGCACCTGCCCTGCCATCTACACCCCAGCTCAATATAACGGTGAAGCCTACCTGCAGCAACCAGCAAGGCACCATTGACATTACAAGTCCAACAGGATCTTCATTCAGTTATGGAATAGATGGCAATTATCAGTCGAGCCCTTCTTTCCCCGGTTTAACTACCGGTCGCGCATACACGTTTACTGTAAGAAACAATACAACTGGTTGTATTTCTCTTTCTTCTTCACTTAACATTGATCCTGCCATTTGCAACGATGATCTATTTGTACCAAATGCTTTTTCACCAAACAGTGACGGAAAAAATGATATTCTATTTGTACGCGGAAGCGGCATTGTGAATATGCAGTTCCTGGTATATAACCAGTGGGGAGAAAAGGTATTTGAAAGCAATGCGCCTTCAACAGGCTGGAATGGACTTTTCGGAGGAAAACCACAACCGGTTGGTGTATATGTGTATGTGTTGAGGGTCACAAAAACGAATGGAGAAACAGTTAACAAAAAAGGTTCCGTCACACTGATCAGATAATGATGATTTTCAGAAAAAGCATACTCGCTTTTATTTTAACTGGAGGGATGTTCAGCAAATCTGTTGCACAAACAGATCCTCATTTTTCACAGTATTATTTATTCTCTGCAAACACCAATCCTGCATTTGCAGGAGCAGAGGACAATGCAGTGAGGGTGGCAGGTGTTTACCGGAATCAATGGAGAAGTATTTCACAACCTTATTCCACATCGGGCTTGTCTGCTGATTTTGCCACTGGAAAGAATGTACAGATTGGTGTCAGCTTCTTGCGTCAACAGGCAGGTGATGCGGGGTTTGTTTATACGAATGGTTCTCTTTCATTTGCCTATACAGGTGTTAAATGGGGACAAGAAAATAACCAACAACTGGTATTTGCCTTGCAAGGGGGATTCATCAACAGAAGATTTGATCCGTCAAAATTGCAAATGGATGACCAGTGGATCCCGGGTATTGGATATAACCCTGGTATTCCTACCAATGATATTTTTCCTGTACGTGCACTTACTGTTGAAGATTTCAGTGCAGGTGTTCTTTATAAGGGAACATTGCCTTCCGGACTTATTAAACCTTATCTTGGTATTGCTGCACATCATATCAACAGACCTCAGGATCCTTTTTTGTCAGACGACGATCTTCCATACATGCCCGTGCGCATGAGTATTCAGGCAGGTGTTTCCGTAAGTTTATCGCCCTACCTTACCTGGATTCCTCACACGATGTATATGCAGCAGGGTACTGCAAAAGCGTGGATCAGCGGAATGTCTTTTGAAATAGCTGCTACTGAATACAACTCCCTCATTCTTGGCGGACAATGGAGAGCAGGCGACAGCTTCATTCCTTTTGCCGGCTTGCGATTCGGCGACTGGACGATGGGTTGCAGTTACGATATTGGCTATTCTCAACTTGCCCGTTTATCAGGACGCGCACAAACTCTTGAATTCTCTTTGTGTTACCGGAAGATAAAGAGTGAAAGACAAAATCTGGATTGTCCTCGATTTTAAAATAAAACCCTCCGGAAGAATCCGGAGGGTCGCACTAAATTTTCATTGAAAATTCAGCCTAAAACAAGAAACAAAGTGGTACAGAAGTAAGCAAAAGGATTAATCCGGTCTTTTACCTTCCAGGAAGGAATTAAGACCATTGATACGAACTTTATTTTCATCATCCTGCTGAACACTGTAGTTGCTGTAGAAATTTTCAGCGGGAGAAATGGTGTTATACAATTCCAGATTTTTTCTGATATATGCAGGAACTGTTTCAAATTCATTATTCGGATCAGCTGCATTGTAATTATAGGAAAGATTCCGGAGTTTGTGTAAACGTTCTTCGGCTTTTTTACGTTGCTCTTCAGACTCATCCGTGATCACAGAAGGCCTGATATTTTCAACAGCTTCTGATTTATCAGTTTCATCTTCCTGGAATTCAGATTGAATATATTTTATGGAATCAGTCTCCTCCTCTTTTTCAACTAATTCCATCTCCGTAATTTCCAGATCTTCATCTGTAAAAAAATGAACAACCGATTCTACTGCAGTGCTTTTATTTTCAATAACAGGAGGGATCTCTTGTTTTACTTCAACAACATCAAGGGTTTCGTCTACTTCCTGATAGATGATGGCCGGCTTCGTTAAAAACCCGGGCATCACTTTTGGCTCTTCTTTTGTAACGGAGGATTCTACAACTTGTTCAGCCGTATCTACGTTTGAAACTGCGAATGACTCAATTTCATTTTCCTGTTTATTTTCAAGCACGAACTGAATAACAGGTTCATCAAATGCGGATTCCGACTCTACAGTTTCAGTGATTTCAGAAACAACAGGCATATCAAATACTGTATCTGTAGTTGTTTGCCTGTTTTGATCAATAGGCAGGTTGCTGTTTTCCTGCTGTACGGAAGTATGGATTTCTTCTTCCTCGCTGAACAACAACACAGGAGCGTAGGTTTTGGATTCTTCCGCCGGCTGCAAGCTCAGGATGATTTTTTCAGGCTCATTGTTACTTACCGATTCTGACTTCGGTTGAGTGACTGCGACAGATGTTTCAGGTTTTTTAACAGGTTCTGCTAATGCAGGAATTTCCTGAAAGCCGGTCGCAATAAGCGTGACACTGATCTTTTCTCCGAGGGTATTGTCAAATCCCATTCCAAGGATCACATCCGTGTCTTCACCTGCTTTTTCAAAAAGATAATTCTGAATGGTTTCCACCTCATCCATTGTTCTTTCAAATTCACCTTCTGCACTATTGATATTGATAAGAATCCATTTAGCTCCGCGGATATCGTTGTTGTTGAGAAGAGGAGAATTGAGTGCTTCCTCGATAGCAATTTGTGCTCTATTCTGGCCTCCGGCAGTTGCACTTCCGAGTATAGCGACACCTCCATCTCTCATAACAGTTGATACATCTGCAAAATCGACATTGATTTGGCCAGTACTTGTGATGACATCGGTGATACATTTGGCAGCTGTTGCAAGTACATTATCTGCTTTAATAAAAGCTTCACTTGCTTTCAGATTTCTAAATTGAGTACGCAACTTATCGTTACTGATCACAAGCAAGGTGTCCACATGTTGCTTTAATTGATCGATGCCTTTCAATGCCTGCTGGAATCGCTTTTTCCCTTCGTATCCGAATGGAGTTGTCACAATTCCAACTGTCAGGATTCCAAGGTCCTTGCATATTTTAGCGATGATTGGAGCCCCTCCAGTACCGGTTCCTCCACCCATACCGGCAGTAATGAAAGCCATTTTGGTATTCACCTCGAGTATCTTTCTGATTTCCTCCAGGCTTTCTTCCGTTGCCTGTCGGCCGATTTCAGGGTTGGCACCTGCTCCAAGCCCCTGTGTAAGATGGGGGCCGAGTTGTATTTTATTTGGAACCTTACTATTAGCTATAGCCTGCGCATCTGTATTACAAATAATGAAATCAACACCTTCAATTAGCTGAGCATGCATGTGATTAACAGCATTGCTGCCACCACCTCCCACGCCAATCACCTTGAGGATGGAGGATTGTTCTTTAGGTAAATCAAATTGAATCATAATTCGGGTTTGTATGGGGTTAGTAAGTAAGTATTAATTGATCTTTGAATCAGTCTCCGGTTCAAATATATTAATGATGCCGTTTCTAAACGAATTTAAAAACTCACCAAGCTTTCTCGGACGCTTTATCTGAGGAATCGGATCCGGATTATTCGCTTGTTCTACTAAAACTTCAACCTCTTCCTTCGGAATTTTCTCAAGTATAATCTCTTCATTCATATGAGGCAGCAAACTGTTCTGCGTATTTTCATGTACGTTATACCCTTTCAGGATCAGACCAATACAAGTAGCATACTGTGGTTTTTTCAACTCCTCGAAGTGACCGGGTGCAAGGTGCTCATTCGGGTATCCGATGCGTGCATTCATTCCCGTTACATATTCGGTTAACTGTATCACATGTTTGAGTTGAGATCCGCCTCCCGTTAATACAACCCCACCGTTCAACATACGGCTGTCAAGACCGGCCTGCTTGATGTTAAATGATACAAAATCCATGATTTCACTCATACGGGCCTGTATAATCTTTGCCAGTGTTTTGACGCTGATATCCCGCTTTGCCATCCCTCTTATACCCGGTATGGTAATGAACGCGTTCGATTTGGCTTCATCTGCCAGGGCCGATCCGAATTGCACTTTCATCTGCTCAGCTTGCGTTTTCAAAACACCCAATCCCATTTTGATATCCTTGGTGATGTTCTCTCCTCCGAATGGAATGACAGCCGTGGATTTTAAAACGCCTTCGTAAAAAATGGCCAGATCTGTTGTGCCACCGCCTATATCCACAATCGCAACACCGGCTTCAAAATCCTCATCTCCCATCACCGCTGCAGCAGATGCAAGTGGCTGAAGAACGAGATCTTTTATTTTCAAATTACTTTTCTCTACACTTCTATTGATGTGGCGGATGGCATTTCTGTCACCGGTGATAATATGAAAATTAGCACCTACTTTTCTTCCGCTATAACCGATTGGATCGATGATGTTCGGAAAACTATC
Source organism: Lacibacter sp. (assembly GCA_044342435.1). Lineage (GTDB taxonomy): Bacteria > Bacteroidota > Bacteroidia > Chitinophagales > Chitinophagaceae > Lacibacter. Next base: position 9,229 of record JBIIPV010000004.1, read on the forward strand.
CACGGTAAATTCCTGTGGGATCACATCAATGATTTCATCACCGGCAGGGATATAGGTTTTGTATTGATCTTCTATCAACTGATCAATTTCCTTCTGCGTGATTTCATTTTCATTGTCATGACGCACAATATCACCGCGCGTCTGCAAGGATTTGATGTGGTGCCCTGCAATTCCCACATACACATCTTCAATCTTCAGTCTTGGATTGCTTTGATAGCAATTCTGAATTGCCAGTTGAATCGCTTTCATGGTTTGCTCGATATTGACTACCATGCCATGTTGTACGCCATTGCTGTTTGCCCGTCCGAAACCGAGAATTTCGAGTTTTCCATAGGCATTTTTCTGACCTGCAATTGCAACAATTTTGGTAGTACCGATATCAAGTCCCACGATAATGGGATTGCGATTTTGAGCACTGGCATCTGTTTGTTCCGGATGCATTCCTGTTTCGTTTTGATCTGTAATCATAGCTGTTTCTTGTTTTAAAAAGGTTTATTTGTATAAGTGAAAATTTGGCTTATTGGTGCTATCCTTTCGATTAACCGGTGTCATCACGGCTTTGGGTTTGTTATCATTCGCCTTCTTTTTATTACCTGGTTCGGAAGGTTTATTTTTTTTAGGTGCAGTTGTATCTTTCCTGATTTGATTGCCTTTAAGTGCTGTGTCTTTTTTAACCTGCTTTGGTTTTACAGAGTCAGTTATTCCTAGTAGCGCACTATCGTTCAGCATTTTAATACTATCCGGAAACTTAGTAGCCAATGTGTCACGCGGAATGAAAGATGTAGCAAACAAGCTCGCACTGTCTCTCCTGGTTCCGACAAGCAGTTTATTAAACCGTAAATCAATTTTGCTATAATAATTCCAACCGATTTTATTGATAATCTGGCGATAAAAAATATTTAATCTCTTGAATTTTTGTTCAATCATGATGCCCTCTCCAAAGATGATTTCATGATTACCCACTTTCGGAACAATTACCATGCTGTTGCCATTAAGATCAATTTGTTCTATCTGAGCTTTCCATATTGGTTGCTTTAATAGATACAATCCAACATCTCTGATTTGCATCAGAAGCAAACTGTCGGAGGCGTTCAGCTTCATCGAACTTTCAGGAAAAGAAGTGAAAACAGGCACCGAAACAATCTGATTAAAACTAAATGGAAGCCTCATTCCTTCATCATCCAGATAAAATGTAGATTGATCTTTACAAAATACTCGAGCCACCGGCACTCGTTGTTCTATGATGACCCTCAAAGAGTCGTGGTGATCAAAATACAGATCCGCATTCCTGATCCATAGATTTTTTTCTAATATTTCTTCTTTCTTTTTTAAATCAAAGCTGCTTAATTCTCTTCCTTGCAATGACTCTTTTCTGTTTTCTGAAATGACATTTAAAATATCTTTCTCCTGTATATACCTCGCATCATCGCGACTCATGATACGCACAGTTACACCATTACATCTGCGGGTCTTTTGTGTTGTTTCAGCAGCTATGAGCAGAAAAACCAACAACCCTCCGGCAAGTGACCAGCTGATGACTGACAGAATTTTTTTCCAGTTAAAATTCCTGCTACTCATGTATGAACTGTGCTTTTAATCCTTTTAATAATGTATCTATATCGCCGGCCCCGGCAGTAACCACTACCACCGGTTTGTTTTTATCATTGACTTCTCTCAACGCTTGTTCAATCGTTTCTCCAAGTAATTCTTTTGAGATCAGCTCTTTTTCTTGCAACTTCATTTTATCAACTATCATCAGGCTGGTTACTCCTTGTATTGGCAACTCACGTGCAGGATATATGGGTAACAGCAATACCTGATCTGCCAGATCAAGACTTTCAGCAAAACCATCAGCCAAATCTCTAGTACGAGTAAATAGATGTGGTTGAAAAACCAGCAAGAGATAATGTTCAGGGAATAGACTTCTTACACCTTCTATCAAAGCTTTTAATTCAGCGGGATGATGTGCATAGTCATCAATCAATGTGATTTTCCCATTACCCGGACTGATCACATATTCAAAGCGACGACGAACTCCTTTGTATTCTCCAAGCGCCTGAATGATTTTGTCTTTGTCAGCTCCCATAATCATTGCCGCAGCTACTGCAGCCAGTGCATTTTCTACATTGTGATATCCACCTGCATTTAATCGTACTTCCCTGAGGATAATAGGCTGATCAGTTAAACGATTAAGCACAATATCAAATGAATATCCGCCTTCTTCAACACGCAGATTTGTTGTATGAACATCTGCACTTGAATCTGAAAGATGATATGTGATGGTGTGTGAAGCTGAAAGTTCCTGATCTTTAGGAAGACCGGTTTTCTTAATCAGCCATCCACCTGATTTTATTTTTTTTGTAAAAGTGACAAAAGCCTGCTGCATCTCTTCTTCCGTTCCATATATATCGAGGTGATCGGCATCCATTGAAGAAATAATAGCCACTTCCGGATCAAGACGATGAAAAGAACGATCAAATTCATCAGCTTCCAAAACACAAACATCATTTGAATGACTCCAGAAATTTGTATTATAATTCACTGAAATTCCACCCAGAAAAGCATTGCAGCCCAAACCGGACGCACGAAGAAGATGCGCAGCCATGGTGCTGATTGTCGTTTTCCCATGTGTGCCTGCTACACAGATATTCCGAAGTGAACGTGTCAGCATACCCAACACTTCACTTCTTTTCATGATGGTGTACTGATTTGCTCGATAAAAACTCAGCTCTGTATGTGTATCAGGAATAGCAGGCGTATATACAACCAGGTCAGCATCCTTAGAAATCAAATTCATGTCGTCATCATAATGAACAGGGATCCCTTCAGCAACCAACTCACTTGTCAGCGGTGTCATTGTTTTATCGTAACCGCTTACTTTGATTCCACGTTGATGAAAGAACCGGGCAAGCGCACTCATTCCGATACCTCCGATACCAATGAAATAAACAACTGATATATCTTTTAATTCTTTCATTTATTTAACGTCTCAATAATTTGATTTGCGACCTGCACATCAGCATCCTGAATAGCAAAATGTTTGATGTTTGTTTTTAAATTATCCTGAAGCTGTTTATCGTTCGATAAGCGAATGACTGTATCAATCAACCGAACAGATGCTTCCTGATTAGGAATCATCAATGCCGCATTTCGGTTCACAAGGTGTTGAGCATTGACAGTCTGATGATCTTCAGCGGCATACGGATAAGGAATAAATACAACCGGTTTACCAACCAGTGAAATTTCGGCAACCGACATCGCGCCGGATCTGGATATCACCATATCTGCAGCAGCATAAGCTTTGCCCATTTCAGTAATGAAATCACCCACCCACACGCCTGTCTTATTTCTTACTACTGAAAATGCTTCCTCTTTGAAAAGCTTCCCTGTTTGCCAGATAACTTGCAGGTTTGCATCTAATAACTTGTCAAGTCCTTTTGCTATTGCATGATTGATGCTACTAGCGCCTAAACTTCCTCCAATAATTAAGATAGTCTGTTTTGTATGTTCCAAACCAAAAAACTTCAGTGCATCATCTTTTGTACATACTTCGGAAAAGATGGAAGAACGAACAGGATTTCCGGTAACAATGATTTTCTCTGCCGGAAAGAATTTCTCCATGCTATCTGTTCCTGTAAATATTTTGACTGCTTTTTTTGCAAGAAGCTTATTGGATTTTCCTGCGTATGAATTCGCCTCATGTATAAAAGTTGGGATGCCTGCGGCCTGAGCTGCTTTCAATACAGGGAAAGTAGAATATCCTCCTACTCCGATCACTGCATCCGGTTTGTATTTGCGGATGATGCTACGTGATTGAAAAAAGCTGCGTAAAATTTTAATTGGCAATCCAATATTTTTCCAAAGAGCACTTCTGTTGAAGCCTGCAATATCAAGACCAATGATTTTATACCCTGCCTGCGGCACTTTCTCCATTTCCATTTTTCCTTTTGCACCAACAAACAGAATATCACTGGCAGGAAGCATTTTTTCTAGCCGCTGCGCAATCGCAATGGCCGGGAATATATGCCCGCCAGTACCGCCTCCTGCTATGATAAACTTTCTTGTCATGCTGCTTCCTCAGTTGTTTTTGTATTGCCTTCAACTTCCTCCACATTGCGCGAAACACTTAAAATAATTCCTATGGAAAGACTGGTAAATATGATGCTGCTCCCCCCCATACTCACATACGGAAGAGTGACTCCGGTTACAGGAAATAATCCCACATTCACTGCCATATTGGTCATAGCCTGAATCACCAGTGTGAAACTTAAACCAATGGCAAGGAAAGCGCCGAAGGCGTAAGGACATTTTCTGAATATCTTAATACTTCTGAACAGAAAAATGAGATAAATAAAAATGACAAATGCTCCGCCCAATAAACCGTACTCTTCTATGATGATTGCATATATAAAGTCTGAATACGGATGAGGTAGAAAGTCTCTTTGTATGCTGTTGCCGGGACCAAGCCCCAGAAATCCTCCTTTTGCAACAGCAATTTTTGCCTGTTGTACCTGATAAGGAACTTCTTCTTTACCCGCATACATGAAATCCTGAATACGTTTAATCCATGTTGGCACCCTGGCTATTTCCAGAATAGCTGGAAGCGGTTTTGATTTACCTTCTTGTTGATCATAATATGCTCGGGCAATAAAGATCAAAGACACAACCGGTATAATTACAAAAGAAGCAAGCACCAACAGGTGACGCATGTTCACTCGCCCGATAAAAAGCAAAAGCATAGATGTAGCCCCTGTGAGCAATGCTGTTGACAAATTAGCAGGAGCAATGAGGATACAGATGATGATAACCGGACTGATTAAGGGAATGAATCCCTTTTTAAAATCTTTAACTACAGTTTGTCTTTTAGACAACATATGAGACAGAAACATAAACAATGCAAGCTTTGCAAGATCAGAAGTCTGAAAAGTCAGATTGATTACCGGAAGGCGTATCCAACGGTTTGCATCGTTCAGAGAAGTGCCGAATTTTAAAGTATAGATTAATAAGGGTATCGATAAATAAAAAAGGATTTTAGCAAATCTTGAATAAAAGGTATAATGAATACGATGAGCGATATAAACAATGAGAACACCACCGGAAATTGTCAGAATCTGACGAATAAGATATACAAAGGTATTGCCCTTATACATCTTATATGCCAGTGAATTGGTGGCACTGTAAACCGCCAGAAGACTTACCAGAGATAAGATAATAACAATGGACCAGATGGCCTTATCTCCCTTGGTTTGATTCCGAAGATCTACTGCTTTAAAATTTGACAATTCGTTCATATAAAAAATAAATCATTGGTTCTTTATAACTCACGTACAGCTTCTTTGAATTGCTTCCCTCTGTCTTCATAATTTTTAAACAAATCAAAACTTGCGCAGGCCGGACTCAATAAAACCGCATCTCCTTTTGCGGCAACCTGATAAGCTGACTGTACCGCTTCTATTGCACTTGTCGTTTCTATTATAACTGGAACAACATCTTTGAATGCTTCTAAAATTTTTTGATTATCAAGACCCATGCAAACGATTGCCTTTACTTTTTCTTTTGCCAATTCTTCCAGGATACTATAATCATTCCCTTTATCTACCCCACCCAAAATCAGGATGGTTGGCTTTGTCATACTTTCAAGTGCAAACCAGGTTGAATTGACATTTGTTGCTTTACTATCATTGATGTATTCCACTCCTTTTACAAGTCCCACCGGCTCCATGCGATGTTCAAGATTTTCAAAAGAAACCACGGCTTCTCTGATTTTGTCTTTTCTTATTCCGAGGGTTGCTGCTGCGATTCCTGCTGCCATTGTGTTGTACTGATTATGCTTTCCTTTGATTTTAAAATCTTCCACACTCATCATCAACGGCTCATCATTAAGGGAAATAGTCATCTTGCCGTCTTTGATAAATGCACCTTTTTGTGGTTCCTGATTC
>JBIIPV010000129.1:0-4409 GCA_044342435.1 Lacibacter sp.
TCCAATGACTGCACCTTGCAGGTCTTCCGACATCTTGCGGAGTTTTTCGGTTTCGGCCTGCACCATTCTCTTCACCGGAATACCGGTCATCATGCTCACCACTTCCGCAATCGCTTCTTCATCGATGGGGTATCTCATGTGCTTGCTTTCTTCTTCCCATTTCGACTTGGCTTTTTCCAGCTCTTCACCCAGCTTCTTTTCTGTATCTCTTAAAGCAGCAGCTTCTTCGAAGCGCTGACTCTTCACCACTTTATTTTTTTCCTGCTTGATGTCTTCGATCTTTTTTTCCAGATCGAGAATCTCCTGAGGCACGTTGATATTTTTCAGATGCACTCTCGCACCTACTTCATCCATTACATCTATCGCCTTGTCGGGCAATAGACGATCTGTGATATAACGATCACTCAATTTTACACAGGCATCTATTGCATCATCCGCATAAGAAACATTGTGAAAATCTTCATACTTGGATTTGATGTTGTTGAGAATCTGAATCGTTTCATCCACACTTGGCGGCTCGATGAGCACTTTCTGAAAACGACGATCGAGTGCTCCGTCTTTTTCAATATACATTCTGTATTCATCTAAAGTAGAAGCTCCGATACATTGAAGTTCTCCGCGTGCCAATGCCGGCTTGAAAATATTGGAAGCATCGAGCGATCCGCTGGCACCGCCTGCACCAACGAGGGTATGAATTTCATCAATAAATAAAATAACGTCGCGGTTCTTTTCAAGTTCATTCATAATCGCCTTCATGCGTTCTTCAAACTGCCCGCGATATTTAGTACCTGCAACAAGCGCAGCAAGATCTAGTGAAACCACACGTTTATCGTAGAGCACACGTGAAACTTTTCTCTGAATGATTCGAAGAGCAAGTCCTTCCACAATGGCCGTTTTACCCACACCCGGCTCACCGATCAGAATCGGATTGTTCTTTTTACGGCGTGACAAAATCTGAGAAACACGTTCAATTTCTTCTTCGCGCCCTACGATGGGATCCAACGCTCCGCTTTCTGCCAATCGGGTTATATCTCTGCCAAAATTGTCAAGCACCGGCGTTTTGCTTTTGGTGCCGGACTGTGTTTTTTGTTTTTGCTGCGTATATCGGCTCTTTTCTTCATCAAACTCCTCTTCTCCCGAATCATCGAATTCGGCACGTGGTTCATTAGAACGCACAACCCCCAATTCATTTCTAAACGATTCGTAATCTATTTCCATTTGATTCAGAATCTGCGTAGCGATATTCTCTTTGTTTTTGAGAATCGACAACATTAAGTGCTCCGTTTCAACCTGAGGGCTTTTCAGTGATTTGGCTTCAAGTACGGTGACACGAATCACTTTTTCTGCCTGCTTGGTTAAAGGAAGGCTATTGATATTGGCGATGCTCTTTCCGGTTTTGTCCTTCACTGCAAGTTCTATTTCTTTTCGAAGTTCATAGATGTCTATTTGCAGGTTTTTCAGGATTTTCAAAGCCGTGTTGTCACCTTCACGGATCAGCCCCAGGAGGAGATGTTCCGTGCCGATAAAATCATTTCCGAGACGCAAAGCTTCTTCTCTGCTGAAGGAGATGATTTCTTTGACCTGTGATGAAAAATTATTATCCATAATTGAGGATTTACCTTTTTTACAAGTTTAAAGAATATTTTTGATACGAATTTTCGACAATTTACACATAGCTTTTAATATTTCATGAACTTCAAAATTGATACCAAAGAAAAATTTCAGGTAATCCGTCTCCTAGAAGAGGATTTATCTGTTAATATGGCAGATTCCTTAAACGAATTACTCCGAAATAGCCAGCAGGGTACCATCAAAAATATGATCGTTGATCTGGCAAACGTCGGGCAAATTAGTGAAGAGGCTGCTGAAATATTTGTTAAATCCCAGGAGCAGTCTTATGATGCAGGCCATTCTTTTGTTTTGTGTGGCTTGCAAAAAACTGTTGAGGAAGAATTTGAAAAATATGGATATCTTGAATTGCTGAATACGACTCCCACGGAAAGTGAAGCCTGGGATATAGTTCAGATGGAAGAAATTGAAAGAGAATTTTTAAATGATGATGATTTTCCGGCCTAAAATCAAATTAAACAAATGCTGGCTGTAACCATATTAGGAAACAATTCTGCGATACCTGCACATGGGAGGCATCCTACTGCTCAGGTTATTACCACCTCTGAAGATCTCTTATTGTTTGATTGCGGAGAAGGCACGCAGATCCAGATAATGAATTACAAGATCAAACGCAGTCGGATCAATCATATTTTCATTTCGCATTTGCATGGGGATCATTACTTTGGTCTGATTGGTCTGCTTAGCAGTTTTGCATTGCTTGGCAGGATTCAGCCGCTTCATGTGTACGGCCCCGCTCCTTTGGAATCACTTATTCATACCCAGTTTCAACTTTCAGATACACATCTTCCCTATGAACTCAGTTTTCATGCCATCAAGGAAGATGGACTCTTACTGGATACACGCCACTATACAGTGTCTTGCTTTAGTACGAAACATCGTATTGAATGCAGGGGTTTTTTGGTAAAAGAAAAACGGAAACCAAGGAAGGTACTTGCGGAGAAGGCTTCTGAATTGGGCATTCCAAAAACTTTTTTTTCTAAACTGCAAGAAGGAGAAGATTTTATACTGCCAGATGGTACGCATGTATTAAATGATGCTGTTACTGCGGTGGGAGAAAATCCACGTGCTTATGCATTCGCTGCAGATACGCTTTTTGAACCGGAACTGGCAACAGTAGTTAAAGGAGTAGATCTTTTGTATCACGAAGCCACCTACCCTGCTTCGCTTGCAGAAAAAGCTGCTGAACGCTTTCACTCAACCTCTGTGCAGGCTGCAGAGATTGCAAACAAAGCAAACGTGAAACGTTTATTGATCGGACATTTCTCTGCCAAATTTGAAAACATCGATGAATTTGAGACGGAAGCAAAAACTGTCTTTCCTGAAACATTAGCAGCCAAAGAAGGTGTAACCTACCTGGTATAAAACTTATTTTAATTTATAATTCGCGAGGAAATTTTTTACTTTCCGAAGATGAACTTCTGAAAGCGGCACACCGGGTAATCTTAAATGGTTTTCAATGAGATTCATCTCCGTAAGAAATGCTTTGATGCCGGCAGGGTTATTTTCACAAAACATCAGATCGAACGCTTCTATCAATTCCGCATTGATCAAACGTGCCTTTTGAAAATCATCGTTTCGTGCTGCCGAAATCATCGATGAAAAATGATCCGGAAAAGCATTGGCAGCCACACTAATCACACCAACCATCCCGCAGGCAATTTGCGCAACAGCAAGATGATCATCGCCGCTGATCACCAAAAATGAACTCGGACAGCTTTTCAACAAACGGATGCCTGTCACCACATCTCCGGAAGCATCCTTGATACCAATAATATTTGGCACTTCACGAGAAAGCCGCACCACTGTATCAACTGATACTTCCCTTCCTGTTCTTCCAGGAACATTGTAGAGGATAACAGGTTTGGGAGATGCTTCTGCAACTGCCTTGTAGTGCAGATAAATCCCCTCCTGAGAAGGCTTGCTATAATAGGGACTCACACTAAGTACCGCAACTGCTTGCTCCAAAGGCAAACTTTTGAGATCCTGAACAACAGATGCTGTATGATTACCACCAACCCCTACCACCACCGGCACGCGACCATTCACGTATTCATAGGTAGCATGGATGATCGTTGCTTTTTCATCTTTCTCAAGAACAGGTGCCTCTCCTGTGGTACCAAGTGCTACCACATAATTGCATCCGCCATCTATCACAAAATCAATTAATTTTCTATACGACTCAAAATCAATCGTTCCGTCCTCATAAAAAGGCGTGACCAGCGCGACTCCTGTACCTTGTAATTTTTCGAAAATTGACATATTCAGCTTGGAAATAAATTATTCATCAGATTTCATTCCAAAATCCCATTTTGCTGTATTTCTCAATACGCTTTGTGATTCTTTCATCCGGGTCTGTTTTTGAAAGATCAGACAGTAGGCGCAACAGGGTTTGTTTTAAATGCTGAGCAGCCTCTTCATAATTCCAGTGGGCTCCTCCCGGAGGTTCCGGAACAATTTCATCAACAAGACCGAAATCCTTCATGTATTCAGGTGTGAGTTTCAGCTGTTCAGCAGCAACCTCTTTTTTATCCCAGCTTCTCCACAATATCGAACTACAGCTCTCCGGTGAAATCACGGTGTACCAGGTGTTTTCCAACATCAACACCTTGTCTCCAACTCCAATGCCCAATGCACCGCCGCTTGCCCCTTCGCCTATAATCACACAAATGACCGGCACACGTAAACGAATCATCTCATAAATATTTCTGGCTATTGCCTCTCCCTGACCTCTTTCCTCTGCTTCAAGTCCGGGAAAAGCACCTGGAGTATCAATGAGT
>JBIIPV010000287.1:0-2608 GCA_044342435.1 Lacibacter sp.
AAAAAACAATGTGACTATTAATCTCGTTCAGCAAAAACTGGATGAGGCATTACAAAAACTTCCGAAAGCAAGTGGCGATCCTGCACAATCAATCGGCAGGGAAGCCAATAATGCCGTGTTGAGGGCTGGTGCAGTTCTTAAGCAGTTTGGAGATGAATTTGTAACACCTGAACATTTGTTGTTTGCTATTTTACAAGGCAATGATTCTACGGCCCGTTTGCTCAAAGAAGCAGGCCTGAATGAAAATGGACTGGTTGCAAGTATTAAAGAACTCAGAAAAAGTGGTTCGGTGAAAAGTCAAACCCAGGAGACGCAGTTCAATGCTTTAAATAAATACGCGAAAAATCTGATTGAGTTGGCTCGTCAGGGAAAGCTGGACCCGGTGATTGGAAGAGATGAGGAAATCAGGAGAACACTTCACATTCTCAGCAGAAGATCCAAGAACAACCCGATACTGGTGGGTGAACCCGGCGTAGGTAAAACAGCCATTGCTGAAGGACTTGCCATGCGGATCGTCAATGGTGATGTGCCTGATAATTTAAAATCAAAAGTGATTTATGCACTTGATATGGGGCAGTTGATTGCAGGAGCCAAATATAAAGGCGAGTTTGAAGAGCGTTTAAAAGGAGTTGTAAAAGAAGTTGGAAGCAGTGAGGGAGAAATTATTTTATTTATAGATGAAATACATACACTTGTTGGGGCCGGGGGCGGAGAAGGGGCGATGGATGCAGCCAATATTTTAAAACCTGCATTGGCTAGAGGAGAATTGCGTGCAATTGGTGCAACAACATTAAATGAATATCAGAAATATTTTGAGAAAGACAAGGCGCTTGAAAGGAGATTTCAGAAAGTGATGATTGAAGAGCCTGGAATAGAAGATGCGGTTTCTATTTTAAGAGGATTAAAAGATCGGTATGAAACGCATCACCACGTTCGAATCAAAGATGAAGCCATCATTGCTGCTGTTGAATTAAGTACTCGTTATATCACAGATCGTTTTCTGCCCGATAAAGCCATTGACCTCATTGATGAAAGTGCAGCCAAACTTCGTTTGGAGATGAACAGCATGCCGGAAGAATTGGATAAGCTGGAAAGACACATACGGCAACTTGAAATTGAAAGAGAAGCGATCAAGCGTGAAAGTGATGAGGTAAAATTGAAAGAACTTACAACGGAAATTGCAAATCTTTCTGTTGAAAGGGATACCCTGAAAGCAAAATGGAAAGAAGAGAAGGAAGTGGTAGATAAGTTACAACTTTCGAAGACAAATATCGAACAACTCAAACTGCAGGCAGAACGTGCAGAGCGGGAAGGGAATTATGGCTTGGTTGCTGAAATTAGGTATGGGAAGATAAAGGAGGAAGAAGCAAAAATTGCTGAGCTTTCTGCACAATTATCTGCCGGCAATGAAAAGCGTTTGCTGAAGGAAGAAGTGGATGCGGAAGACATTGCTGAAAATATTTCCAGGATGACAGGCATTCCGGTGGCAAAGATGATGCAAAGCGAAAGAGAAAAATTGCTTCATCTGGAGGGAGAGTTGCATCAGCGTGTTGTAGGTCAGGAGGAGGCGATCACAGCCGTGGCCGATGCCATTCGCAGAAGCAGGGCAGGGTTGAGTGATCCAAGAAAGCCCATCGGATCTTTTATTTTTCTTGGAACAACCGGTGTTGGTAAAACCGAACTGGCAAAAGCCCTGGCAGAATATCTTTTTGATGATGAAGGGATGATGACCCGCATCGATATGAGTGAATACCAGGAAAAGCATGCTGTTTCACGCCTGGTAGGTGCACCTCCCGGTTATGTGGGTTATGATGAAGGAGGGCAACTGACAGAGGCTGTTCGCCGCAAACCATATAGTGTTGTATTGCTGGATGAAATAGAAAAGGCCCATCCGGACGTATGGAACGTGCTGCTTCAAGTACTGGATGACGGAAGATTGACGGATAACAAGGGCAGGGTGGTGAATTTTAAGAATACGATCATCATCATGACCAGCAATTTGGGAAGTCAGATCATTCAGGATGCTTTTGAGGGGGTTAATGAAAAAAATGTTGACCAGGCCTGCGCTAAAGCCCAACAGGAGGTGATTCAGCTGCTCAGGCAAACCATTCGTCCCGAATTTTTGAATCGTGTTGATGAAATCATTATGTTTGCTCCGTTGCTGAAGAAAGAAATTCGGGCAATTGTCCGGATTCAGCTGAATAATCTTGAAAAGTTAGTTGCTGAATCGGGAATTCAGCTTGGTTTTACCGATTATGCGCTTGATTTTCTTGCCGAGAACGGGTTTGATCCACAGTTTGGCGCAAGGCCACTCAAACGTCTTATTCAGAAAGAAATCGTGAATGCCCTCAGCAAAAAGATCCTTTCCGGAGCAATTGATAAGTCAAGGCCGGTATCGGTTGATGTTTTCGACGGATTGGTTGTATTTCGGAATGAACAGATTTCAGCTACCGGGCATGAACAAACTGCAAGAGTTGCTGTTTAACTAATAAGAATTTCACAACCAACCTGCTGCTTTGAGAGGATTAAATATTTATTAATGTGATTAAAAGAAAAGAGAACAATTATGGCACAGAGTAAAGCGCAAGTGGTTGAAATTATACCCACA
>JBIIPV010000130.1:0-4389 GCA_044342435.1 Lacibacter sp.
ATGTTTGAGATGCTAAATAATAAAATGAAAATCATTGCGACCATCAAACCGCTAACTTGTTTTTTCTGCCACCACCAAAAAAGTCCGAAAATAATTCCGTAAAGAAAAACACATTCCATTGCTGAAATGATGATGCCTTCGGTGGTTGCAAATGAAAATGCATTTAACCATTCAACCCAATTGTTCATCCATTTAAGCAAATTATCTGTGAGTTTCCCTGTAAACGAGGAAATAGTCGGCATCCATCCAAAAGAAGCAGTGGCAATGAGGCCGTATAGAATGATGGTGCTGAGCGGAACGGCTACGAGGTTGGCAGCAAGAAACAGATTGGGAAACTGGTGAAAATGATAAATACATAAAGGGGTGGTGATGAGTTGCGCTGCCAATGTAACTGCAATCAGTTCCCAAAGGTGATGTAAGATTTTGTTGACTGGTTTGAGCAGCGAGCGAATCGGTTGATAAAAAACAGCGATGCTTCCCACTGCAGCATAAGAGAGTTGAAAGCCGATATCCCAAAGGAGAAAGGGATCGTACAACAATAATACAAATGCAGAATTACAAAGACTGTTTAATAAACTTGTCTTTCGGTTTATTTGTTGCCCGAAAGTGATGAAGCTGAACATCACAGCTGCTCTTACAATGGAAGCGCCTGCACCGGTGAGCAGTGTAAATATCCAGATGAGTGTAAGGACAAGCATGGGTTTTAGGAGACGGGTAAACCTGATTCGGTTGAGCGGAGAAAGCAGCAGATTCAACAATGCAAATATTAATCCCAGATGCATGCCGCTGATGGCAATGATGTGTACGATGCCTGTGCGTGTATAGGCTTTCAGTAACGATTTGTCAAGATCCTCTCTGTATCCAATCAACAGTGCTTCAGCAAGACCGGCACGTTGCTCATCGGGTATGTGTTTTTTTAATTGGGCGATGATCCGGTCCCGGATCGCGAAAAGTATTTTATTATTTCCATGTTTAAATAGAACACTATCAGTCATAAATTCTCCCTCATTCAGAAATAACTGATAACGAAATCCTTTCACTTTTGTGAAGTGGTGAAAATCAAAACTGCCGGGATTTCCTTTGTTGAGTATTTCTTCAGGCATCTTCTCCGTAATAACCACTTGACCATAAGAAGGAGGCACAGCTACTGAATCTTTTCTGAGATACAGATAAACCGGAATATTTGTTTTCTTTAGTGTTTCATTGATACGATAGCATATAATTTTCGCTTCATATTTATATGTTTTTTCTTTTTCCTGTGGAGGTTCTGTTAATTGAATGAACCAGGTTGTTTTTTGATTTGAAGATGTTGGTGTGTTTGGAATGGAGGGGGGATGATTGTTTTTACAAATAGCCATTCCGGCCGAGATGGCAATCAGATGAATACTTATTCCCGTGAATAGCGATAGTTTGTGTTTGATGTTGATGGGAGAAAAAGTATAGATGCAGAAAAATAAAATGCCTGCACCTCCTGTTAATCCAATGATGAGATAACTGAAGTTGAGATACCATTCCAGCAAAATGCCTGCTATAAGAGGCAATAGAAATCGAAACAGTGGGGTGTTTTTCCAGATGGGGTGCATTTGTTGGTGTCAGCACATCAAACATAATGCAATGAAAATAGCCAATGCTTATTTACACCAAGGAATAATCCGACAATCTTTCAGGTAAAGCTTTGGATTTATTTACTCAAATACATACTCCGGTCTTTGTATAACTGACGGAACCAGGGATCACGCAATGTTTTGATGAAACGAATGGCTTCTCCGGTACTCTTCATCTCCGGCCCCAACTCTTTGTTTACATTGGGAAATTTATTAAAACTGAATACCGGTTCTTTGATCGCGTACCCTTCCAGTTTTTTCTCGTACTTGAAATCTGTCAGTTTGTTTGCACCGAGCATGATTTTAGTGGCGATATTGAGATAAGGAATCTGATAGGCTTTCGCAATAAACGGAGTGGTACGTGATGCACGCGGGTTGGCTTCAATCACATATACTTTACCATCTTTTATTGCAAACTGAATATTGATCAGGCCGCGAATATCAAGTGCTTTTGCAATTCGTTTTGCATATTCTTCCATGGTGGTCACTACCAGCGGAGTCAGATTAAACTCCGGTAGTACAGCATGGCTGTCGCCACTATGAATACCTGCCGGTTCAATATGTTCCATCACCCCCATGATGTGGAAATTCTCTCCGTCATATATCGCATCTATTTCCGCTTCCTGGCAACGATCAAGAAAATGATCAATCAGAATTTTATTACCGGGAAGGTGTTTGATCAGACTCAGCACTGCTTTTTCCAGTTCATCATCGTTGATGACAATACGCATACGTTGACCGCCCAATACATAACTCGGACGCACCAACACCGGATAACCAACTTCCTTCGCCACTTCCATTGCATCATCTGTTGTATATGCAGTGCCGTATTTTGGATAAGGGATCTCCAATTCTTTCAGCAAATCACTGAATCGACCACGATCCTCTGCAATATCCATTGAGTCAAAAGAGGAGCCAATGATGCGAATTCCTTTCTCGTGTAATTTTTTTGCAAGCTTGAGTGCGGTTTGTCCACCCAATTGTACAATGACTCCGTAAGGTTGTTCCAGTTCAATGATTTCCCAGAGGTGTTCCCAGTTCACCGGTTCGAAATAAAGTTTATCGGCCATATCAAAGTCGGTACTCACTGTTTCGGGATTGCAGTTGACCATGATGGCTTCATATCCGGCTTCTTTGATAGCGAGAAGTCCGTGTACACAACAGTAATCAAATTCAATACCCTGACCAATCCGGTTTGGACCACTGCCTAATACAATGATCTTTTTTGCGTTGGTAGGGATTGATTCATTATGAAGGACTGTATTTGCCATTGTATGTTGAATCTTGGATGTTGATGAATCGTTTATTGATTTAATTTACTCGAACGTACTATAGAAGTAAGGTGTCTTGGCTTCAAACTCAGCACTGCAAGTATCCACCATTTTGTAAACACGGGTGATGCCCAGCGCTTTTCGTTTTTCATACACTTCTTCTTCGCTGATATCACCTTTGATAATTTTGGCTATCTGCTCATCACCAAATCCCATCCGCTTTGCGGTTTTCAATAAATCAGCTGGAAGGGTGTCAAGATCATAACGACTCAGTTCTTTTTCCAAATTCACGATGTCTTGAATCTGATAAATGAACCAGCGATCAATTTTCGTTGCTTCCACAATGGTTTTCACACTTACACCTGCCATCAATGCATCTTTAATACGGAAGATGCGATCCCATTTTGGAATCTTAATATATTCAATTAACTCTTCCGATTTTTTGACGCTTTGTCCGTAATAACCCAATCCCACTGCATTGTTCTCTAAACTCTGACAAGCCTTCTGAACCGCTTCGGTGAAACTGCGACCGATTGCCATCACCTCACCCACACTCTTCATCTGTAAACCCAAACGATCATCTGCTCCTTTAAACTTATCAAAATTCCAGCGTGGCATTTTTACGATTACATAATCAAGTGCCGGTTCAAAATAGGCGGATGTTGTTTGAGTGATCTGATTTTTTAATTCATCCAGTGTATAACCAATCGCCAGCTTGGCTGCAATTTTTGCAATGGGATAACCGGTGGCTTTGCTTGCAAGTGCAGAAGAACGACTCACACGCGGATTGATTTCTACTGAAATGATTTCTTCCGTTTCCGGATTCAGTGCGAACTGCACATTACATCCGCCTGCGAAATTACCCAGCGAGCGCATCATTTTGATGGCCATGTTGCGCATATTCTGAAATGCAGTGTCGCTTAAGGTCATCGCAGGAGCAACCGTGATGCTGTCGCCGGTATGTACTCCCATCGGGTCAAAATTCTCAACGGTACAGATGATAACAACGTTATCGTTTTTATCACGCAATAATTCAAGTTCATATTCTTTCCATCCAATCAAAGCTTTTTCAACAAGTACTTCGTGGATAGGGCTTGCTTGTAATCCTCTTTCAAGTGCGGCATCCAGTTCTTCTTTTGTATTCACAAATCCGCCACCTGTTCCGCCTAAAGTAAATGAAGGACGAATCACAAGCGGAATGCCTATCTGTTGTGCAAATTCTTTTCCTTCCAGTAAGGAGTTGGCGACTTTTGAGGGCGCAACACCTACACCGATTTGCAGCATGAGTTGACGAAACTTCTCCCGGTCCTCTGCAGTATCGATGGCTTTCACATCCACTCCTATCATTCTCACGCCGTATTTCTCCCACACACCCAGTTCGTCAGCTTCTTTACACAGGTTCAGTGCAGTTTGTCCCCCCATTGTTGGCAACACCGCGTCAATCTGGTTTTCTTCCAGTATCTGCTCAATGCTTTCAACGGTCAATGGCAGCAGGTATACCCTATCTGCCATCA
>JBIIPV010000131.1:0-4383 GCA_044342435.1 Lacibacter sp.
CCACAGAGCCCTCCTTGCACACTTTGCTTAAATCATTTCTTACCAGATCCACCACCATTACATTTTCACTTTGATCCTTGCTGCTTTCAGCGAGTTTCTTCTTTTGAAGGATATCCAATTGTTGATCATCTACATTTCTTGAAATCGTTCCTTTCATTGGCTGTGAAAGAAGTTTATTTCCTCTTCGGGATAAAAACCTTTCCGGGCTGCCGCAGAATAAATAATGTCCGTTCCATTTATAAAATGCAGAGTAGGGATTGGGAGAGAAGGAAGTTAACTCCGAGTAAATAGCAACGGGATCAAGCAACACATTTTCCGCATGAAAAGGAAGACAGAAATTAATTTCATAACAATCTCCGCGACTGATGTGATCTTTCAGACGATGTATTATTTCAAGATATTCTTCTTTATTTACAGGACAAGTAATATGAACAGGTGATAATACGGAGGATGATTTATTGGAAATTTCTACATCTTTAATTTGCTTCCAGATTGTTTCGGGATGTTCTTTCAAAGAACCGATGTTAAGTTGATTGTGGGAGAGACAAAGAAGAACTTCCGGGATAAAAAATCCCATATCTGAAAAAAGAGAAGATGGGGCATGTTTGGAGGATACGTCTTCCGTTTCCTGCATCAATCCATAACCAAGATGACCAAAGCACCAGTCGCTCTGTTTATTTAGAAAGTCTTGCAACTGCTCAAGCGCGTTCCCTGATTTTACCTGTATAAAGGAAGCTGCTCCGCAACCGGCAACAACTTCATATTGATGTTCGTCTGAATCGTATTGATGATTATCCAAAAAAGTACAAATGTTGAACCGGTTACACCAATTCAACATTTGCATTTTAAGTTTATGAAAATCAGAAACAGGAAACGTCTGAAAATATCGGGTTTGCATCAGCGTTTAGAAATCATCATCGTCATCAAAATCATTTCCTCCTCCCATCATATCAAACTCTTTGAAATCTTCATCTAAACCTAAGTCGTCATCATCCGATTTCTTTCCCCCTTTGCTTTTTGTCTTAGACTTAGGTAAATCGAATTCTTCAAAGTCGGGATCATAATTATCATCGTCTTCTTTATTCCAATCATCATCCTCATCATCGATGTCATCGTCCTCGTCGTCATCATTAGATTTTGAGGATGCAGATTTACCTTTCCCTTTGACAGGTTTTTCATCTAACTCATCTTCATCTTCATCATTGTCTTCTTCCTGCTTCTTGGATTTTGAAGATGGTTTTTTGAGCTCTTCTTTTGGAGCATCAGTTTTAGAAGCTGCTTTTTTGGTTGATTTTGCCATATTGGATATCTCTTAGAATGTAAAATTTCAAAGCCTTTTTGAAATTGCCAAAATTTTTTTTGAAATGTAATAACAAATTTAGGCAAGAGTAAGGCTGATGATTTCATCTCTGCCCGGTCCGTTCGACAAATGACTCACTTTTACGCCCAGATAATCTTCTATAAAAGACAGGTACTGATTGAGTTCATCCGGCAATTGCTCTTTGGTTTTGCAGGTTGAAACGGGGTTTCCCCAACCTTTAAAAAGCTGGTAATTAGGGGACAGATTCGGCTGATTCAGGTCATAAGGGACCTGATTCGTTTCGTTTTCACCAATTTTATAGCTCGTACACACTTTTAACTGGCTGAAATGATCCAGCACATCTGCTTTTGTCATGACAATTTGCGTAATCCCATTGATCATGCAGGCATATTGCAGGGCCACCAGATCCATCCAACCGCAACGGCGGGGACGGCCGGTGGTAGCTCCGAATTCGTTTCCTATTTTTCTTAATTCTTCACCATCCGCATCAAATAATTCAGTTGGGAAAGGACCACTTCCTACCCTGGTACAGTATGCTTTCGTAATGCCTATTACCTCGCGAATTTTTAAAGGAGATATTCCCAGACCTGTACATACACCTGCTGAAATGGTATTGGAAGATGTCACAAAAGGGAATGTACCGAAGTCAACATCCAGCATACTCCCCTGGGCTCCTTCTGCCAATACTTGTTTTCCTTCCTGCAAATATTTGTTTATAAAATATTCGCCGTTAACAATATTGAGCGACTTAAGAAATTCAATTGCCTCAAAAAATTCAGTCTCCCAAGCCGATAAATCTTCCTGCACCCCATAATGAGAAAGCATGTCGAGATGCTTTTTCTTCAATTTGGCATAGGCCTGGTCGAAATCTGCACGCAACACATCGCCAACCCTAAGTGAATTGCGTCCTGTTTTATCCATGTAGGCAGGGCCGATTCCTTTTAATGTGGAGCCGATTTTCTCATCTCCTTTGGCCGACTCTGAAGCGCGGTCGAGCGCACGATGAGTTGGAACTATGATGTGAGTGCGTTCAGAAATAAATAAATTTTGGCGCACATCTACACCAAATGAGGCCACCTTCTCACACTCTTTTTTTAAGGTAACAGGATCTAGCACCACCCCGTTTCCGATCAGGTTGATGATTCCTTTGTGAAAGATGCCACTGGGTATCTGGTGCAATACCACTTTCTCATTGTTTACATATAAAGTATGACCGGCATTCGGGCCACCCTGAAAACGTGCAATGATATCATAATGAGGAGCAAAGAAATCTACAATCTTGCCTTTGCCTTCATCCCCCCACTGGAGACCAAGAATAACATCAACCATAAAAATTTTTATTAATTAAACTGAGCCGCAAAAATAAGAGTTGCAGCAAGGCCACGATGAAAAAAAAATAGAATGGGGAAAATTATTGATCGGTATCGTAGCGTTCTACTTTTTCAATGCCGGGAAGAGCCATTAAACGGATGACCAGTTCATCCAGTTCATCTTTATCATGGACAAAGATTTTAATATTTCCCTGAAAGATCCCTTCTGAAGCTTCAATAGTCAGTGCACTGATATTAATCCGTAATTCTCCGGATATCAATTGGGTAATTTTATTAATGACGCCCACATCATCCACGCCGACAATTTTGATACCCGTGAGAAAAGAAATTTCCTTATTCTTGGCCCACTTTGTTTTAACAATGCGATGCCCAAAGTTGGCAAGAAGACGGGATGCATTGGGGCAATTGGTTCTGTGTATAATCAATCCTTTACCGGTAGATACAAAACCAAACACATTATCACCCGGGATGGGTTTGCAACAATTTGCAAGGGTATAAACTATTTTGTCGCTGCTTTCTCCGAAAATAATCAACTCACTCTCTTTTGCTGAGGATGCCCGTTGATTTTCTGCATCAAGCTTGGGCTCAACAACAACTTTGACAGGCTTCGGAAGCTCCAGCTTATCTCCGTGAATAGCAAGATCTTTCAGTTCCTTTAAGTCAATAATTTTGGTTGCTATACGAAAGAAAAGCTCAAGATGAGAGGGAACCTTGTAAAACTGAGCGAGCGTGTCAACATTGTGTATATCAAAAGCCGCACCGTTTTGTTCAAGCTTTCTCTGTAAAATATATTTACCCTCATCAGCAATCTTTCTTTTCTCTTCTTTGAGAGAGTCTTTGATCTTTGCCCTCGCTTTGGCAGTTACCACAAAATTCAGCCAGTCTTCACTGGGTTTTTGTTTGATACTGGTGATGATTTCTATCTGGTCACCACTTCTCAACCGGTGAGAAATCGGTACCAGTTTATGATTCACTTTGGCGCCAATACATCTACTTCCTACATCACTGTGAACACCAAAAGCGAAATCGAGTGCCGTGGCTCCTACCGGCAGCATTTTCACATCTCCTTTGGGCGTATAAACATAAATTTCCTCCGTGAGAAATGAACTCTTAAAATCGTGAAGGAAATCCAGCGAACTACTTTCCTGGTTGCCAAGTACTTCCCGGATATTGTGAAACCATTTGTCAAAACGATCTTCTTCTCCGCTTCCTTCTTTGTACTTCCAGTGAGCAGCTAATCCTTTTTCCGCAATTTCATTCATTCTTTTTGAACGTATCTGCACCTCCACCCATCTTCCGTTCGGGCCCATCACCGTTGTATGCAATGCTTCATATCCATTGCTTTTTGGATTGCTTAACCAATCGCGCAGGCGTTCCGGAGATGGAGAGTACATATCCGCCACAATGGAATAGGCTTTCCAGCATTCTTCCTTTTCTTTGTCAGAAGGGGCATCAATAATCACCCGAATAGCAAAAAGATCATATACTTCCTCAAACGAAACTCCTTTCTTCTTCATTTTGGTTGAAATGGAATGGATCGATTTGGGTCGGCCATAAATTTCAAAACTGCTGATGCCACTTTTTTCCAGTTTCTCTTTTATTGGCTTGATGAACTCATTGATAAATCGGGCACGCTCTCTTTTTGTTTCTGCCAGCTTACGTGCAATTTCTTTGTAGATGTCGGGCTCCAGGTATTTCATGGAAAGATCCTCCATCTCAGTTTTTATATTA
>JBIIPV010000132.1:0-4358 GCA_044342435.1 Lacibacter sp.
TGCCTGAATATCCTGCTTCTGAATTAGGCCAGAAATACTTTATTAAAAGTATTATTAATTTAATTAATGAATTACCGAACAATAACGGTATCGGCTTTTGTTATTGGGGTACAGAACTTGTTTCATGGAAAGGCAAACAGTCAACCGATGGATCCGTATGGGAAAACCAAGCCTTGTTTGATTTTAACCACAAAGCTTTGCCCTCTTTAAAAGAATTTAATTTAAAATAAATTCTATCAATTACTCAAGCATTGAATCTACAAATGTTTTTTATCTTATTTATTTCAATATGTGAAGAGTTGTTGTTTTAGAATTGGCATATGGTATGCCCTTTTCTTCTCATCCGCCGTTGGTATCGGCTCGCCGTTATGGGCATTTCTTAACCTGATACAAAAAAATCTTTAATCTCAGTTTGCAGCTTATAAATCTTTAGTAAGGATGTAAATAACTAAAAGAATGAATCAATGAAAGAACAAATCATTCAGCACCTCGACAATCCGAAAGAACTTGAAGCATTATACAGACAAAACAAAGCGGGATTCAAAAAAACATTTAACCAGATCTATGAGGAAATCAAAGATGCAATCTCTGCACAAATCTGGTTTGAGCGACTCAATTTTAAAAATGAAGCACTAATAACAAATAGCAAAATTCATTTGCCCTTTGTCATTATTCTTGCTATTCTAGCCGGTTTTGTTGCAAAACTGCCCGACATTTTCATTATCCGCCCGGATTTTTTTTATCAGCGAAATGTCGGCTTTATCATTTTCCCTTTTTTAGTTGCTTTGTTCTCTGAGAAAAACAAAAACAGCCTGCTTAAAAACCTAATTATGCTGGCTGGTATGATTGTATTTGTTATATATATTAATCTGCTTCCTGAAAGCGAACTCAGCGATACACTTTTACTTGCATGTATTCACCTGCAATTAATTCTCTGGCTCATACTTGGGTTTTCATTTACAGGAACTGAATTCAAAAACCATGAGACCAGAATGAATTTTCTGAGATACAACGGCGACCTAATCGTGATGTCTGTTATTATATTATTAGCCGGCGCGCTGTTCAGCAGCATCACCATAGGTTTGTTTTCCATCATCGACTTGGATATAAGTGAGTTTTTCAGTAAGTATATCATTGTATGGGCACTACCTGCAGTTCCATTAATTTCAACGTATCTAATTCAAAATAATCCGCAGCTTGTCAATAAGGTATCGCCCATCATCGCAAAAGTGTTTACACCCCTTACGCTTATAACACTATGCATTTATCTCCCAGCATTGTTAAGTTCGGATAAGGATCCTTATCAGGACAGGGATTTTCTGATCATATTTAATATATTGTTGATTGGTGTATTGGCTCTTATTTTCTTTTCTATTTCAGAACATACGAAGTCTGTTGTTAGCAAAACCAATCTGATACTGCTATTTTCACTCACAAGTATTACAGTTATAATCAACAGCATTGCTTTGTCTGCCATCATTTTCAGAATCGCAGAATGGGGCATCACACCAAACAGACTGGCAGTCATTGGAGGAAATCTAATTATTTTAATCAACCTGCTGTTGATCGGTTACAACCTGTTTAGATCCGTTACCAAAAACGAGGAAATTGACCTTGTTGAAAAACGCATTACCGGTTATTTGCCCTACTATGGACTCTGGGCAGGTATCGTGACATTTCTCTTCCCACTGATTTTTAAGTTCGCTTAAGATGTTTTATTTGAGCATCTGCTGATTTATCCGATTAAATTGGAATAAATTCGTTTTACCTTTATAGTATCATCCTGTTTCTGATGTTCAGATCCAACCAACAATCTCTTCTCAGGGTATTCCTGTCTTTCGAAGCACTGGCTCTCCTGCTTCGATGGCCAAGTTTCTTTAATTCGGTCATGGATCATGATGAGTCAACCTACATCGTGATTGCTGACGCTATCCGAAACGGAGGAATGTATTATTCAGAAGTAATCGATAATAAACCGATTGGCATCTTTTTACTATTTGCATTTTTTCAAAAACTATTTGGCTCATCTATTATCCTCATCAGAATATTGGCGGCTACCTGGGTGGCGCTAACAGCCGGTTCGCTTTTTTTATTACATAGAAGAATGGGGTCCTCTTCTTCCGCAGGTTGGGCTTCCGGACTGATGTTCATTTTCATGACCTCCATTTTTACTCATTTCGGACTCTCCCCGAATACAGAAATATTTTATGTTCTCTTTACAACAGCCGCCTTTGCACTGGTTGCAATGAACCAATCCGTTCTACAAAGTTGTTTGGCAGGCATTTTACTAGGTGCAGGTTTTTTGATCAAATACGTGGTTGCATTTGATGCACTTGCCATTGGCATCATCATGATTATTTCACTTTGGCATAAAGGGTTATGGACAGTGATACGAACAGGCGCATTCATGGTACTTGGTTTTACATTACCACTTGCTGCCTTAGGTCTATATTATCAACAAGCGGGCAAGCTTGATGCATTAGTTTACTACACATTTGAGCTTAGTTATAAATATGTTTCAGGCAGAGGAGAAGGCAACTACTTTATTTTTTTTGCTGATTTACTTGGCAGGTTCTTTCCAATTACCTGCTGGTTTTTTCTGGTAGTCTCTCCGATCGGAAACGCAAAACGAATCATCAAGTTGAGCGGCATCATCTGGTTTCTGGCCGCTGCTATCGCCATTATTTTACAGGGAAAATTTTTCTATCATTATTTTATTCAACTCATGCCTCCACTTGTATTTGCAGCCGGAAGTTTTTTTGATGAACGACAGCAACATGGAAGGTTTTGGTCGAAAGTGCTTCAGCGTAAAACAGGAGGAGTTGCTTTAATTGCGCTTGGTGTATTGAATGTAGGCATTCAAGTACAACAGATCTTATTAAAAGATGATTATCCGAAAAAAGTAGCAGGCTGGTTAAATGAGCACATGCAACCCGGTGATCAACTGTATACCGGAAATTATCATCAGATTGTTTACCACCTTACTGATAAGAATTCACCAACACCCTACGTGCACAGCTCCTTACTCACAAATGAAAAGCATCTATTTGTACAGGGCATCAGCCACGAGCAAGAAATGAAAAAAATATTGGCCAAGCAGCCACAATTTATAGTCATCGAAAAAGAATATCCGGTAAAATCATCGCCCATTCACGAAGAGCTCAAACGTCACTACCAAGTTGTTAAAATCTTTGGGGAAGACATCCGCTTGTACCAGCGCATAGGGCCTTAAATTCATTTAAACACAAAAAACAGCTCTGTATGAATTGGATTAAACGAATATTCGGAATAAAACAAACCGAAGAAAAGACAGGAACTCAACCGGCGATCAAACAAAAAGAACGCTACTCGAATAACAGCTCCTCCGGTAGTGATTCATGGTTTTATTCAGGCGCAGAGAACGATTCGGATACGCATAGCAATACCGACAGTTCTGACAGTGGCGACAGTAGTGATAGTGGTGGTGATGGAGGTGACGGTGGAGACTGAGTTTTCTACTCGTCATTACCTTATCATAATAGTCTCTCGGTTTTACAGACTCTCTTGTTCCGCTCTCTTCAGAGCAGATAAAGAAGAATGCAAAGTTTTTAAGCCGCAAAGGATTGCTTGTAAATTTTATGATGGAGAACATCTCTGCGATCATCTCCTTTTCTCCCTTCTCTGCGCCAAAAAACCTACAACCAACAACTTCTTTATGGTCTCACCGTCTTACGGACTCTCGGACTTTTTGTTTTCTCGCAAAGTCGCAAAGTTTGTAAGTCTTAAAGGATTTCTCTTAAATTTATACGATGGAGAACCTGTCCGCGATCATCTCCTTTTCTCCCTTCTCTGCGCCAAAAATTGTTTATGTGTTTATTCGTTGAGGCGTTTAGATGTTTAGGGGTTAGGGGGTGGATTTTTTAGGCATCAACAAACAACCAATAACAAGCAACTTCTTTCCTTCTTTCGTAAATTCATAAAAATTTTCTCTATGTCACGCATATACTATTTACTTGCATTGCTTTTCTTCATTGAGCCAACTCTCTTCGCACAGAAGAAAAAAAATAATGATCAAAAAGATGCAAACCTCAATCAACTCTTCTCCGGTTTAACCTATCGTTCCATTGGTCCTTACAGAGGAGGAAGAAGTGCCGCTGTTGCAGGAAGCTATAAAACAAAAACAACCTTCTACATGGGTGGTACCGGTGGCGGCATTTGGAAAACAACAGACGGGGGCGGAAGATGGAAAAATATCAGCGATGGTTACTTTGGTTCCTCTATTGGTGCTATAGCTATTGCCCCATCTGATGAATCCATTATCTATGCCGGCGAAGGTGAAAACACCATGAGAGGCAATGTAAGCGAAGGCTTGGGAGGTA
>JBIIPV010000133.1:0-4338 GCA_044342435.1 Lacibacter sp.
CCATTCCAGTAATTTTTCGCTTTTCGGCATTGGTTTTTCCATCTTTGTCATTGTGATAGCGGCACTCAATCTTTTGCTCGACTTTGACATGATTGAGCAGGGAGTAAATATGGGAGCTCCTAAATATATGGAATGGTATGGCGCATTCGGCTTGCTTGTAACCATCGTATGGTTGTACCTGGAAATTCTTCGCCTGCTTGCAAGGTTGAATAGCAGAGATTGATTGGTTATCGGTTATCGGTTATCGGTTCTCTGTTGGCTATTGGCTCTTTTTAAAAGAACTGTCAACAGGCAACCGACAACTGATAATAGTTAACCCATCTTTAATTCATTCAGCAATCCTGCCACCTTTTCTTTAATCAGATCTCTGACTTTTCTAAATTCATCGGGCTCCATGTTACGTGGGTCGGGAATTTGCCAGTCGACAAATCGTTTTGCCGGCATCCACGGACAGGCATCACCGCAGCCCATGGTAACAACCGCATCAAAAGGCGCATAAACTTCTACTTCCTGTAAAGATTTTGAATCGTGGGTTGACAAATCATAACCAAGTTCTGCCATCGCATTGATAGCCTTTGGGTTCACGACACCGCTTGGTTTGCTTCCGGCGCTGTAGGCTTCCACTTCTTCTCCTCCAAGCATTTTTGCAAATGCCTGACTCATCTGAGAACGATTGCTGTTTTCAATACAAACGAAAAGTATCTTGTTCATGGAGTTTAGTTTGGGCAGTAAAACTAAACCAGTCCACTTATATTTACATGTTAAGTTTACGGTAACTTTTCAGCACACGAACAAATCAGATTTCATAAAAATGATAGATTTTGCACTTATAAAATGGAGAACCGACTACAAGGTATGCATTTCTAAAATTCTCCTTTCATTACATCCACCCCAATCGCATAACCGTAGATTTTACCCTTCGCATCTTTATAAATTCTTATTTTATTACAGGCCATCCCCAGGTTTACAGGGCTCCAGGTTTTGCCGCCATCTTTTGTTTCATAACCGCTGTTCATGGTTCCTACAAAACCGTGCTTTTCATCAATAAATCCTATTCCAAATTCACGTGCGCCGGCATCTTCTACCAAATTGATTTCCTGCCAGGTATTGCCGCCGTCGACAGTTTTCGCCACTCGTTGCTGTTTGACATTGGGATCAGGGTTGTAGGATTGAATCGTCACATATCCAACTTGATCGGTAGGAAAAGATGCTTTCCAGGTAGTTTCAAAGAGCCTTGATGACTGATACACCTTCTTCCATGTTTTTCCCCCATCATTCGTTTTTAATATGAGTGCGTTTGATTTCGCCACATCTTCATCTGAAGCAGCACAAACAATGCCGTTGTTTTTATCAAACATTTTGATATCAAACAACATCTTGCAATCATTATTCATAGTGTTTGAGTTCCATGTAAGACCGCCATCATGAGACACCATCATATTAGCCGGCGCACCAACACGACCAACCGCATAGATGTGAATTTTATAATCGGTTTTCCCATGGTTAATGTATTGTTCTTTAACGATATCAATGGCGCAGAGTCCTTTCACATAAGGTCCTGAATAAGAAACCGGGCTCCAGGTTTTTCCCCCATCTGTTGTGCTATAAAGAGGAATGGTATCAGTCACATTTGGAAAATAATCAGTCCCTACCGTTCCTGCAAAACCTCTCAAACTATCAACAAATGCAACACAGCGAAAAAATGTTCCTTTCTTTTCCAATTGTTTTTCCCATGTTGTTCCTGCGTCGCGCGTATGATAAATACTTCCGTAGCCATTAATATACCAACCTTCATTTTCATTTATGAAAGTGATATCATCTTGTTTGCCCGGGTAGCGCTCTGTATTCAATTTTTTCCAGCCTTTTTCAGGAAGTTTAACATCATCTTTCCTTGATAAGATTTCATTGCTCCATCGCACTGCGGATAATCCAACCTCGC
Organism: Lacibacter sp.; assembly: GCA_044342435.1. GTDB lineage: Bacteria > Bacteroidota > Bacteroidia > Chitinophagales > Chitinophagaceae > Lacibacter. The sequence goes on from JBIIPV010000133.1 coordinate 1,940, forward strand.
TGTTGTATTCATCGAATAACTGTTGAATTTGACCATTTGCAAATTTGTTGTAGGCTTCTTGCATCGTGCCGGATTTGGCAAAAAAGTGATCGGTAGATGGATAGGTCATCAAGGTTGCATGACCGGGATGGAAATGATTAACTGTATTTACGATCTGCTGATGATCAGCCTTTGAGAAGGCCTGAAAATCAGATTCGCCGAATTGAACCAATACTTTTGCTGTTGTGTTTTTCCAGTTTTCTAAATGTGGGTAATCCTGGATCTGCCGCCAGTACTCAGCATTGCGTTCAAATATTTTACCTTTTCCATCATACCCCCAGTAGGTTCTTAGCAAAGTGTCTGCTGCCGGATCTCCTGCTATGTCTTCCAGCTTTTCTTTCTTCACAAAATAGCGATAGTTTAAATCGTATTGGGCAATGACGGATTGTTCCACTTCAATCGGATTCATTCCTGCAAGCGCATTTTGAACACGATACATTTCTAACTGGTATTCAAACCATGATTTTGCTGTTGTTCCATACACAACTACTCCTGCAACATGGTGCTTTGCACTGATTGCCGGGGCAATAATACCTCCCATCGAATGGCCAACAATAATGATCTGACTGGTATCAACATAAGGAAGTGATTTTAGCTTTTTTAATCCTGCTTCAAAATTTTCAATCTCATCTATTAAATCACATGATTCACAAGGAGGTGTATTCTTACTGTCACCCAGACCACTTTTTTCAATGCGCAATGTAACATAACCGGCATCCACATAAGCATCTACAATTCGTTTATAGGGATGATCATTCGTTAATTCATCAATACTGCTGCAGGTATATCCGGGAATAAACAACATTGCAGGAAGCTTAGTTTCCTTAAATGGTTTGTTGATGATTACACGTAGTTGTCCTCCTTTGTATGGGGCTTCATCATAAATAACCGTAGCGTTATCATCAGCTTCAAAGGGGCGCGCAACGGCATTTGCTTTTAAAGTTATTTTTTTATTGCCCCTCAGAACACTCAACTGAACCATCTGCCCTGGCGAATAATTCATAAAATGTTTGATGAATTCATCAACAGACTGAAAAGTCTCTTTTCCGATTTTGAGGATCAAATCATTTTCTTTCAGTTTGAGGGCTACACTTGTTCCCCTTACAACCTGCACAATTTTGCAACCGGAATATCCATTCTCAGAAACATATTCCACCCTTGCACCAAACTGAACTTTGCGCTGAAGTTGTGCTTTTACTGACAAAGAGATAAAAAATCCAAAAAACAAAATAATTAACCGAAACATAGTCCTTTTTGATTCAAAGGAACGAACCTTCAAGTTATTTTCATTGTCAGAAATTGCTATTTTTTTCTAACTGCAGGAAGTTGCCCAAATACTTGTTTAAACGCCTTATAAAAAGCGGATACATCACTATAGCCAAAAAGAAAAACGGTTTCTTTAATGGGTCTTCCTTTATCTATTTCCAGTTTGGCCATTTCCAATCTCTTTCGTTTTTGATACTGATAAGGGGAAATACCGAATGTGTTTTTAAAGACCCGTATAAAATGATATTTTGAGATGCCTGCATGCAAACAAATCTGCTCGAGAGAGAGATTATCCAATATGTGTTGATCCATAAATGATTTTGCATCAAGAATGGCCCTGAATACCTCTTCATTGGTAATCACTTTTTTAAAATCCATTTTATTCAGGTGGTCAAACACAAAACGCTGGTCGGTAATGACCGACTCAGCCAAACTATAAAAGAGTTCGTTATGATGTAAATCATTATTGAATTGGCCCGACTTTATCTTCCGGTTGATTTCGATCAGCGAGTATCCCAAACTTGTATTTTTGACATTATACCGATTCACGAAAAGCTGATCAGAGAGTAAAAACTCACTCAAATCAGAGCCGTTCAGATCATGATATTGAGCTACCTCCGAAATGATCTCTGAAGAAATATCGATACAAAGCCCCTGGACAGGATCATGTTCATCAATCTGTACAATTGACTTGGTGAAATCGTTACCAATAATATACTCCCCCTTCTTGACGATATACTTTTTTTGGTTTGCATAATATACCTCTTCTCCGGAAGCTACATATTTTACACCCAAACCGGTAAACGGCATTTCGGCTTCAATTTTCATTATTCTAGAAAACCGAATTTCATTTTTGTTGCAGTCTTTATATATCGTTTGATTCATTTAGAAAGAATCACTCAGTATGAAGTAAATCAAATCACATCAAAAGTATAGATAATAACCACTAATATGAATTCAACTATGTTAAAGCGCTCATAACAAACTGCTCTCTGCTAAATATGATCAATATCAGCTATCGTTTGGCATTTTTAATCCAGATTGCAAAGATGAAGCAGCATTCATTCATTTTTAAAACAACTTACCTGTTCATC
>JBIIPV010000134.1:0-4280 GCA_044342435.1 Lacibacter sp.
TCAAATGTGAAAGTTACAAGTTATGAATTACGTGTATTTCATTCTCTCTAAAACCCTAAACATCTAAATCCGCCCGCTGCGCAGTCGGACAAGCTCCTAAACAACTAAAGGAATCAACAGATCAACCTATAAACTTTTTCATTCCTGTTGGTATCAGCCAACCGTTTTGAATATTTCATCGTTGATAGTACTGAACCTTGTCGTTTAAAAAATCTTGTTCGTCCGCCAAAGTTCCATTCATCAAAACCGGTGATTCAATGCCCGATTTCAGATAAATATCTGAACCTGTGATGATCCTCGCTTCATCCCAGATGTCTTCCTTTATAAATGATTGCAACAGCTTCCCTCCTCCTTCTACCAACATACTTTGAATTCCTGATCTATAACAGGCATTTAAAATTGACTGTACCGGAGTAAGATCTTTTTCTAATCTCAAATATGAAATACCATCAACCTCTTTCTCTAAAACAGAATTCAACACCACCACTTTTCCTCCTGATTCATTAAATATACGCAGATCCTTATTTAATCTCAGCGATCTATCTATGACAATCCTTACGGGTTGTGATTGATTTCCCCATCTCGCTGTAAGTATCGGATTGTCTAATAAAGCAGTATTTGTTCCAATAAGAATGGCAGACTCTTCCGCACGCCATTTATGAACCAATCTGTTTGTCACTGTATTTGAAATCAGTGCCCTTTCAGAAGTACCTGTTCCAATAAATCCATCTGCAGACTTCGCCCATTTAAGTATTACATAAGGTCGTCTTTCCTGATGGAACGTTATAAACCTGCGATTCACCTTTTTGCACAAATGTTCCAATACACCACATAAAACATCTACCCCATTCTCTTTCAATTTTCGGATACCGGATCCGCTGACTTTCGGAAAAGGATCTTCACAGCCTATCACGACCTTCTTTATCCCATGTTTTATAATCAGGTCTGCACATGGAGGGGTTTTGCCGTGATGACTGCATGGCTCCAGACTCACATAAAGAGTTGATTCGGGAATCAGATGAACATCCTCATCGCTAACAGACGCCAGACAATTTACCTCGGCATGTGCTTCTCCGTATTTCTTATGCCACCCTTCTCCGATAATCCGGTTGTTATGCACAAGCAAAGAACCTACAATAGGATTTGGGGCAACAAAGCCCATGCCCTTTTGAGCAAGCTCAATACAACGATGCATATAGATTTCATGACCAGTCATCGGAAACAAAGTTACCTGTAAATACTGTCTTAACTTTACACCGTGCAACAGAATCAGGCTTATCAATATATCAGGGAAAGATTGCTGTCAGTTTATCATTCAGATGAAGCAAACGCCATTGCCCGTCAGCTGGTCGATTATTTATCAAGAAAAAAAATCCTGCATGACGACCATATTGAGAAATCACTTTCCCAGCTAATTAATCACCAGCCAATACAGTATGTTACCGGAGAAGGATGGTTCTATCACAGGTGTTTTGAAGTAAACCCTTCGGTATTGATACCGCGTCCCGAAACAGAAGAACTGGTTGAGCTTTTATTCAAATCTTACAAACATCAACCTCCTAAAAAAATAATAGATATTGGAACCGGCAGTGGGTGTATTGCCATCACCCTCAAACTTTTGTTTCCGGGTGCTCTGGTTTACGCTATTGAAAATAGTCAAAATGCGATGAATGTTGCTCAGAAAAACGCGATACAACTTGGAGCTGAGATTCGATTTATTGAAACTGATTTTCTAACGGATGATATTTTTAAACGGGATGAGAAATATGACATCATCATCAGCAATCCGCCATACATACCTGCCGGTGAAAAAAATAACATGGAAAAAAATGTTGTAGATCACGAACCGTCCGCAGCACTTTTTGTGCCTGATCAAGATCCGCTGATATTTTACAAACAAATTGCAAAATGGGGAATTCTAAGCCTTGCTGAAAGCGGAAATATATTCGTGGAAATACATCACTCTTCAGGTCTGGAAACAATTGCCGTTTTTGAAAAAGAAGGCTATTCTGCAAGATTATTGAAAGACATGAGTGGCAATGACAGATTCATCATCGCTGCAAAAAAAGGAAAAAGTTAAACGTAAATACTACTCAACACCTTTCTTATCTACACTCATTACTGCTTTTACGCCGAGTCTGTCGGCAGCACGTAGTACCGCAGCAAAACTTTCAATTGAAGCCTTCCGGTCTGCATTTACTACAATACTCACCTCTTCCCCTTCTACTCTTTTCGAACGAATCATTTCGCTGAGTGTGGTATCCATCAAAGCCGGTTCTACTTCTTTTGAACCAACATAAAAGTGATTAAGAGAATCAATACTCACCACTACAGTCTGCTTACTTTTTGTATCTGATTTCGCTTTAGGCAGAGAAGCCTTTCTTACATTGGGATTCGCGAGTGTGGAAACAATCAAAAAGAACATCAGAAGAATGAATAAAATATCATTCAACGCCTCGGTGAACACCTCCGTTTCTGATCTTTTATGTTTTCTTAGTTTCATTTAGCGTAAGTAGGTTCTTGTAAAACATCCATGAAATCGGCAGCCGCTGCTTCTATGCCATTGGAAGCTTTCTCTACTTTTGATTGCAGAATATTATGCAGCAAGTAAGCAACCATTCCAATTAAAAGACCGGTAATGGAACTGATTAATTTCGTATAAATGCCTCCGGCAATCGTACTCAGTTCGTATTCTCCCGTGGCATTGATATTGTAAAAAAGTTGCATCAAACCAACCAATGTTCCGATGAATCCGAAAATTGGTGCAGTTTTGGATACCACTGATAAAATATTGATATTTTTTTCCAGCTTAAAAAGTTCAAGCTGCGCCACATTCTCCATGCTAGATTCAATTAACTCAATCGGCTTTCCAATGCGCTGTAGCCCTTTATCGATCATTCTACCGACCGGATTATCCGTATTTCTCGCAAAGTTTCTTGCTGCAATTACATTTCCACTGACGATATTATCCCTTACAATGTTCATGAAATTTTCATCAAGACTTGAAGCCTTACCAATAGCGACCCATCTTTCTACAAAGACATATATGGTCACAATGCTGAGCAAAAGAAGCGGAATCATGATCCATCCTGCCTTGATAAATAAATCGATCAGATTCATTTCTGCAGGCGCCACCACATTATTTGTGGCCGTCTGCCTGACTGTATCCGGTATAGTTTGCAAAAAATAAAAAAGCATATTTATTTTATTTGTTTTCCGGCTTCTGTGGGTTCCTCAAAAGCCAAAATGATTTTTAAAGATTTCGAACAAATTTAATAGATGCATATAAAATTAGTGACCAAATACAGATCATCTTATCCACATATTCAACCAGATCAAATTTCAATCAATTCATTTTTGGTTTTTGTTATAGCTTTGCGAAAATTACAATTCCATGTTTCTTATGAATATTCCTGACTTCTCTCAGCCCGGTATCTGGATCAGTCTGCTTACTCTGACATTTCTTGAAATCGTTCTGGGAATTGACAACATCATCTTCATTTCCATCATTGCAAACAAACTTCCTGCCAGCCAGCAACCAAAAGCAAGGCAATTAGGCCTTTTGCTTGCATTGTGCATGCGTGTGATGCTTTTATTTGCAATTACCTGGGTCATGAAATTAACAACTCCGGTTTTTACATTGGACTTTATCCCTGATCCTGCAGATAGCACCAAATCACTTTCAATTAGCTGGAAAGACCTGATTTTAATTGTGGGCGGGATATTCCTGCTATTCAAAAGCACCCTGGAAATACATCACAAACTTGAAAAAGCGGATAAGCCTCAAAGAAATTTTAAAGCAGCAGCATTCGGCGCCATTCTTGTGCAAATTGTTTTAATTGATATCATATTCAGTATAGACAGTATCCTCACTGCTGTAGGTTTGGTTGACAATATCATCATTATGATTCTGGCTGTAATCATCAGTATTGTAATCATGATGATTTTTGCAAAGTCCATTTCCCTTTTCATCAATAACCACCCGTCATTACAGATACTTGCACTTGCGTTTCTGATCGCAATCGGCATTTTATTAATTGCGAACGGTTTTCATCAATACATTTCAAAAGGTTACATATACTCTGCACTTGCCTTTTCACTGATCGTGGAATTCATAAATATCAGAGTGCGAAAGAAATCAAGTGAAGAATCCTAATTAAAAAAGGCAGCCTTCCGGCTGCCTTTTTTGTAAAACGTTGAAAGCATTTCAACTCCCCACTGGTTTCATCATCATTGCCTGAATTTGTTTCATGGTTTTCTCCATTCCTTCCGCACTGCCG
>JBIIPV010000135.1:0-4271 GCA_044342435.1 Lacibacter sp.
TTTGCTGATGGCAGCATGGAAAATTGCACCGGCACTGGCAACAGGAAATACCGTTGTGCTTAAACCTGCAGAAACAACTCCGCTTACTGCATTGAAACTAGCTGAAATCATTCAGGAAGCAGATCTCCCTCCGGGAGTCGTGAATATCCTGACTGGTGCAGGTGCAACAGGTGCGTCTATTGTACAACATCCCGGCATCCATAAAATTGCATTTACAGGATCAACAGATGTGGGAAAAATCATTCAGAAAGCCATTGCAGGAACAAACAAGAAAGCAACACTGGAACTAGGCGGGAAGGCTGCTAATATCATCTTTGATGATGCACCACTCGACCAGGCAGTAGAAGGTGTGATCAATGGTATTTTCTTTAACCAGGGCCATGTATGCTGCGCAGGATCACGACTTTATGTTCAGGAATCTGTTTACAAAATCGTGATGCGCAAATTAAAAGACAGACTGGCGACACTCATAGTGGGAGATCCACTTGACAAGAATACAGATATTGGTGCCATCAATTCAAAACAACAACTTGAAACAATTCAAAAATATATCCGAATAGGCCAGCAGGAAGGTGCTGAGATGTTTCAAAGTGATTGTGCTTTACCAAGAAAAGGATTTTTCTGCAGACCAACCTTATTTACCAATGTGGCTCAGTCGAGCCGCATCGCACAGGAAGAAATTTTTGGTCCGGTCTTAACAATACAGACTTTCCGTACAGAGGAAGAAGTGATTGAAAAAGCAAACAATACGCCATTCGGACTTTCTGCCGGAGTATGGACAGACAAGGGTTCGAAAATTTTTAACATGACCACTAAACTGCGGGCAGGTGTTATTTGGGCTAATACCTATAACAAATTTGATCCAACATCCCCCTTCGGCGGTTACAAGGAAAGTGGCTTTGGAAGAGAAGGCGGACTGCAGGGCTTGTTATCCTACGTTCATTTATCAGTATAATCCGAAAAGTATATGCCAACTAAAAAGACTTCTTCGAAACAAATTTCTTCAATAGAAAACACACGCCTTGAAGTACTCAAGACCTATAAAATTTATATTGGTGGTCAATTTCCTCGTACTGAATCGGGACGTTATTACATAGCAAAAAATCAGAAAGGAAAAAAACTGGCGAATGTCTGTTTAAGCTCCAGAAAAGATGTTCGTGATGCAGTGGAAAGTGCACGCAATGCTTTTGGCAGCTGGAGTGCCAGAGCCGCTTTTAACAGGGGACAGATTTTGTATCGCATGGCGGAGATGCTTGAAGGAAGAAAAGAACAATTCATTTCCGAACTACAGGATATGGATTCAACAAGGGCGCAGGCAGAAAAAGAAGTCCATCTGAGTATTGATCGCCTGATTTATTATGCCGGCTGGGCAGATAAATATCAGCAGATTCTCAGCTCGGTAAACCCGGTTGCCTCCCCACATTTTAATTTCTCAGTACCAGAACCGATGGGTGTTGTAGGTATCATCACTCCCCAGCAAAGTGGACTGATAGGTATAGTTTCACTGCTCGCCGCTGTGGTCGTTGGAGGTAACACCTGTGTAGCAATTGGCTCTTATGAAAAACCACTGAGCGCTGTTACCCTTTCAGAAGTTTTACAAGCATCTGATTTGCCGGGCGGCGTTGTCAACATCCTTACTGGCAATCCTGCTGAACTTGCTCCATGGATGGCCGGACATATGGATGTAAACAGCATCATCTATTGCGATAACGATTCCAGTCTCACAAAAAACATACAGGAAAAAAGTGCACTGAATGTCAAACGCGTTCAGCTGTACCAAAACATCAACTGGATGGATGAGGATTGCCAGTCGCCCTACCTCATCAATGACTTCCAGGAAATAAAAACAACCTGGCATCCGATTGATACAATTGCTGGCGGAGGAAGTAAATACTAATTTTTAATAGTCGTCAGATTAATACGAAATTTGCATCTGACTGCAGAACCTGGAAATTCACTAAATAGTAAATTATGCGAAATTGTTTCTCCAAGATTCTTTTAATCACCCTAATGGTTTTTTTCACAGGGTCAACATACTCCCAGATGAAAATAGACACACTAAAAAACAGTGTTGTTTATTCAAGAGATGCCCGATTAGATATGTTGATCAGCAAGAGAGCCGAGCTGAATAAGAAAACTTCCCTCACCATTGAAATTCCGAATAAAGGTTATCGCGTACAGGCGATGAGCACAAGCGACAGAACAAAAGTGCTTGATGCAAAGGCGAAGATCTTAAGTTCATTTCCACAATACCGTGCTTATTTATTGTATCAGGCACCTTATTTTAAATTAAGAGTCGGCGACTTTATAGATAAAGAGTCTGCAGATGCATTTAGGTCTGAGATTGCTCGTGTTTTCTCCTCTGGTGTGATCACTGTTCCCAGTGATATTTATCTCACGAAAAAGGAAATAGAAGATTTAAAAATCAAACTGGCCGAAGAAACAAAATCGGGAAAGACGCCGAATAAAAAGAAAAACTGATTTCATCTCGTATGTTAAAGGATAAAATTCTTCAACTTGCTGAAACATATCTGGACGATTGTATTGAATGGAGAAGGCACCTGCATGCCCATCCGGAATTGAGTTACAAGGAGCATGAAACTGCTGCTTTTGTCGAAGAAAAGTTAACGGCACTCGGATTGAAAACTGAACGTATGGCTACAACAGGCGTTGTAGCCCTGATAGAAGGCCGTGATCCGGGTGATAGAATTGTGGCGTTAAGAGCAGATATGGATGCACTTCCAATAACCGAAGCAAATGACGTACCCTATCGTTCAAAAAACGAAGGCGTGATGCATGCCTGCGGTCATGATGTTCATACATCCTGCCTCTTAGGTGCAGCAAGAATTTTAAACGAATTAAAAAGTGAATGGAAAGGAACTGTGAAGTTGATTTTTCAACCCGGAGAGGAGAAAAATCCCGGAGGCGCTAGCTATATGATTCGTGACGGAGTTTTAAAAAATCCTGCACCACAGTCGATTTTTGGCTTGCACGTACACCCGGGTCTTCCTGTTGGCCAGGTTAGTTTTCGTAGTGGGAAAGTAATGGCCAGTGCAGATGAACTTTATTTCACAATTAAAGGCAAAGGAGGACATGCAGCAGCACCGCATTTAGTCATAGATCCGATTTTGATCGCATCGCATCTTGTTATTTCATTACAACAAATCATCAGCAGAAACAGAAATCCTCATCTTCCTTCTGTTCTATCAATTACAGCCTTTCAATCAGGAACAACAACCAATGTTATTCCGGATGAAGTGAAAATGATGGGAACTTTCAGATCGATGGATGAAGAATGGAGAGCTGAAGGACATCGGCTTTTACATAAGTATACAAAAGAAATTACAGAGAGCATGGGAGGCATAGCTGAACTATATATTGACAAAGGTTATCCCTGTGTATTCAATGACGAAACCCTGCACGTAAAAGCTGTTGAGTTGGCAGAGATTTATCTTGGAAAATCGCATGTAGAAGAGACTGAACTTAGAATGGGCGCTGAAGACTTCGGTTATTATTCACAGGAAATACCCGGTTGCTTTTTCCGACTTGGTGTCATGAATAAAGAAAAAGGCATCACAAGTGGTGTACACACCCCTACCTTTAACATTGATGAATCAGCAATCAAAACAGGCATGGGTCTCATGGCATGGATGGGTGCTCTTGGATAAATCTGAGTAAGTATATGGGTTTACTCAATCATGTTATCTGTTATCCTTAAATAATCACGCATTTCCAGTCATGAATGATGACTCATCCCATCAATGCTTTTTCGTAACTTACAATAGCATTGTATAGAACAAAGAGGCAGAAAAAAATCAATTATGAACAAAGAACAACTTCGCCGGCAGCAGGCACTTGAGTATCATGCAAAAGGAAGGCCGGGGAAAATAGAAGTAGTCCCTACAAAAGAAGCAAAAACACAAAGAGATCTTTCTTACGCTTATTCACCCGGAGTTGCAGAACCATGTAAAGAAATACAAGCCAATCCGGAAGACGTGTATAAATACACAGCAAAAGGAAACCTGGTGGCAGTTATCAGTAACGGAACTGCTGTACTTGGCCTAGGTGATATCGGACCGGAAGCAAGCAAACCGGTGATGGAAGGCAAAGGCGTTCTTTTCAAAATATTTGCAGACATTGATGTGTACGACATTGAAATCAATGAAAAGGATCCTGAAAAATTTGTTCAGATAGTTAAAGCATTAGAGCCAACATTCGGAGGCATCAATCTGGAAGACATCAAAGCACCGGAATGTTTTTACATTGAACAA
>JBIIPV010000136.1:0-4246 GCA_044342435.1 Lacibacter sp.
ATGGCAAAGTTACAGCCTTATAACAGAGTTTCTACTTGTTGATTAGCGGCTTTTGATTAGCTTATGCGTTTTTTTAGTGCCGTTTCGGTAAACAAGTTGCATGATATACATTCCTGATTGAAGGGAAGAAAGATCTGCTGTAACTGAACTTGGCCCGGTTTGATTTCCTGATAAGCCAATTGAAATTCTTTTTTCCCAAACCAGCTGACCCGATGCACTGAATATTTGCATGTATTCAAGGTTGACAGGAGCAGGATAAAATTGAACGAAGACCTGTGACCTGAATGGATTTGGTGTTACAAGAATCCCTTTTTCTTTTAAGAGAGGGTTCACTCCTTTTGTATAAATGTTGATGTCGTCGAGGTAGATGTTGTTTTCGTAATTATTGGTATTCCGGAAAGCAATTTGTATTGGAGCAGATGAGGTATTGCTGAAATCGCCTAGGTAAACAGAGTCTTTTCTCCATTGTGCATTATTAGGGATAAAGAAATCTTCTGTCGGGAAATTACCTGTAGTAACCAGCTTACCTCCCCATTTTTTATAAATGGATTTATATGTTTGTCCGCAATCTTGTGTGATCAATATTTCAAGTGTATCTGTAGGGTTCCCTGCAAGATTGGGTTCGCTGTAAGTGGCTGCAGCAACCTGGAATGTGAGGAAAGCTGAATCTTTTCCTGCAACAGGAATCAATGGCGAAACAATCCAGTCTTTATCATCATTGCTTGAATTATCATAATTATTGATGAAGATGGAAGCAGTTCCTGTTTTTGATGCAGATGTTGTTCTTTCCCATTTTGAATTTCCTCCTTCATCAATCAATTGCCAACGATCGGGAGGGAACAATGTATTTTCAAAACCCTGTGACAAAGGATCGCTTCCTATAGGATAAACAACGCCACTAAGTTTTACTGTATCATTAGCTGTTCGTTCATCAGATTGGCCGTTTGGCTCAGTACTGTAAATAATCAGATTGCTGTTGAGCCCCGAAATTATCGTCATCGGAGTGAGCGAAATGGTTGTTTGACCCTGAGAAGCGAGTGAGCCGGTCCAGTTGGTGATAACAGGATTACCATTTCCAAATCTTGCTTCTATTTTTAATGACTGGATGGTCTGGTTGCCGACGTTCGTGATTTTCAGAGTTGGGCGGAATGTGTTGCTGCAGTTAAAGATCGGACCTGCATTTGCCGGTTGACAGGCATTTGCTGCTTGATCATTCAGTCCATCGACACGAATATCTCTATTCAGGAGCACCGGCGAGTTACAGCCATCTGAATTAATCAGTTGAAGAAGCCAGGGAGTTGCAAGGATGGCTGCCTGTATGCGGTTGTATTGTTGCGGCGTGTACATAACCATTGCGAGGTCATCCACATAATCCATATAATTCATCCACATAATACCGGGAGCGGATGTAGTACAATCATCAGTAATCACTTGGTTGGCTGAAGGAGCACCAAAATTGCATCCTTCCTGATTGGGTGTATCACCCACTTCATCGCTGTCACCACAGTTTTGTCCGCCATCACAATTATTTGGGCCCCAAATATGAATGAGATCAAAGAAGTGTCCAATTTCATGAGTGGCTGTTCTTCCTAGGTTAAATGGTGCTTCTGCAGTACCCCCTTTACCAAAATGCCTGAAATTATTTACAAAGCCACGTTCGTTTAATGGCACAACATCTAACGGATCGGAAGGGCTGAAAGAATACCCAAGAAAATCACCTGAAATATCGCAAACCCAGATGTTGAGGTATTTGGTTGGATCCCATGCATTGCTTCCTCCTTTGCAGGTGAATTTGATGGGATCTTCTAATCCTGGTTCCGATTGTGTTGCAGATTGAATTCTCACAATGCCGTTTGTCGGTTCTCCATTCGGATCTCTTTTTGCCAAACAGAATTGAATGTTGGATTTGCCAAAGCTTGACTTAAATGCAGCAGGTATGCGAGTGCTATCTGCATTTTTCCCCTGATAATCGGCATTTAATACATCGATTTGAGATTGAACTTGTGCATTTGTTATGGCGGAAGGATTCTGTGTAACAATGTGCACGACAACCGGTATCGTATAGTTCAGATTTGTTCTTGCAAGTGTCTGAATATTTTGGAGCATTTGCTCAGTAATTCTTTTTCTGTTGGATTCTCTTTCTTTCTTAAGTTGGGGGTGTTTTTTGTTCAGCTCATCTGCCACATATTGTGTTCCGCAACGATGAAAGGTTGTTTCAGAATTGGCCTTCTGTTTCTTATTCTGTGAATAGGATGAAGCCGATAGTACGATCATTAAGAAAAGAAAAACATTTTTTTTCATGCACGTTGTTATTAATGTGTGATGAACGAGGTGGAGAACACATTAAAACAGAATGGTTGGTTCCGGGTTGAATGTGGTTGGTTTCACCAAATGTGAAATTACAATTCGTTTTGAGAAAAAGTTACTCTTTTTCGGGTGAAAATCTTTGGATATCAGATAGGTAGGATGTCGGATAAATACTTTATCTTCCGATTTGAATCAAATTCATTAAATCTGCTTTCATGAATATGAAGTTTCGTCTTACAATCATGAGTTTCCTACAGTTTTATGTCTGGGGAGCCTGGCTGATTACCATCGCAACATATTTTTTCGGGAATCAGCTTGGATCTGGCGTTCAGTTTGGTGCCATTTTTTCAACCCTTGCTTTGTCTTCACTTTTTATGCCGGCAATTACCGGGATCATTGCAGATCGCTGGGTCAATGCAGAAAGATTATATGGAATTCTTCATTTGCTATACGGTGGAATTCTTCTTTTTATTCCCTCTATTAAAAATGCAGATGAATTGTATGTTGTGATTTTCGCAGCTATGATATGCTATATGCCAACTATCTCGTTATCAAACTCTATCTCTTATACCATCCTTAAAAACAATGGGTATGATGTGGTGAAAGAATTTCCTCCAATCCGGGTATGGGGCACCATAGGTTTTATTGCTGCGATGTGGACAACCAATTTAACAGGAAGCAAGGCCAATGCCAATCAATTTATTATTGCAGCTGCTGCGGCATTTTTTCTGGGTATTTATTCTTTCACAATGCCGAAATGCCCTCCACAGAATACGATTTCTAAAAATGATTCACTGATTAAGCAACTTGGACTAGATGCCTTTAAACTTTTTGCGAAATATAAAATGGCTTTGTTCTTTTTGTTTTCGATGTTTCTTGGCGCTGCTTTACAATTGACAAATATGTACGGGGACACTTTCCTGGATGATTTTAAAAATAATCCACTCTATGGTCAGGAGTCATTTGTAGTTAAATATTCTACGATTATTATGTCAATATCTCAGGTATCGGAAACCGTATTCATTCTCACAATTCCTTTTTTCCTGAAGAAATTCGGTATAAAGAACGTGATGTTGTTTTCGATGATTGCCTGGGTGTTGCGATTTGGCCTTTTCGCTTATGGCAATCCGGAAGACGGATTGTGGATGATTGTTCTTTCCTGCATTATTTATGGAATGGCTTTTGATTTCTTTAATATTTCGGGTTCTCTGTTTGTTGAAACAACTACCGACTCTTCTATTCGCTCCAGTGCTCAGGGTTTGTTTATGATGATGACGAATGGAGTGGGGGCGTTTATGGGTAGTACTGTTAGCGGTTGGCTGATTGATCGTTTTTTCACTCTGAATAACGAAAAACAATGGCAACCGATCTGGCTTACTTTTTCTGTATATGCTATGGCGATTGCTTTTGCCTTTGCGATTTTATTCAAACATAAACATGATCCGAATGCAGTAGGGGAGGTAAGACATTAATGTTGTTGGTTATTGGTTATAGGTTGTTATTTTGACAGTTGTTGCACTCGTAACTAGTACCTCATTATTGTGCCAACAACGAAAACGAATCATTATCAACATTATTCCTGTCTCTTCTGCCCCGGTTCGTGTCCTCACGAACCGGAATAAAAAAAGCGCTGCGATCGCCTCCTTTGCTCCACTCACGGTGTAAATGAATCGAGTCATTTTATATTTTCAAATAAAATAGATTTAAACAGGTGTTTCGTGAGGACACGAACCACGTCGAAAAGTATATAGTGTTTCGTGAGGACACGAACCACGGCGAAAGGAATATAGTGTTTCGTGAGGACACGAACCACGGCGAAAGGAATATAGTGTTTCGTGAGGACACGAACCACGGCGAAAAGTATATAGTGTTTCGTGAGGACACGAACCACGGCGAAAGGAATATAGTGTTTCGTGAGGACACGAACCACGGCGAAAGG
>JBIIPV010000137.1:0-4232 GCA_044342435.1 Lacibacter sp.
ATCAAAAAACATTTATTTTATGAATAGGGTTTACACGTTTTTAATAATTAAGATTTCTTTAACATCAATGTTTCCATGTTTAAGGTGCGGTAATTCTATTTCAGGTTTATGAAAAGGTTCTTTTGAGGTATTTCTAAGTTTGAGTCAGGCCCTCTAATTTTTTAGAGATGTTTTTCTGTTATTAAGCAGGCAGGAGTATTTGATCTGTTAAAGGGGATTCTTCTTTTACAATTTCTCCTTTTTTCATAATCAGAATCCGGTCGCACAAATACTTTACAACAGACAAATCGTGGGAAATAAATAGGGAAGTAAATTCGAATTCGGCTTTCAGTTCGTTGATCAAATTCAAAATCTGTGCCTGAATACTAACATCAAGTGCTGAAACAGATTCGTCCCACACAATGAATGAGGGATTGACTGCCAGTGCACGTGCAATGCAGATGCGTTGCCGTTGACCGCCGCTGAATGCATAAGAATATCGGTTGATGGCATGTTTTGGGAGGCCAACTTTCTCGAGCAAATTGATGACTGTTTCTTTTGCTTGTTTTTTGGATAACTCTTTTCTGTGTAGTTGCAATGGCTCAAGCAAAATATCGCCAATACGCATTTTGGGGTTTAAGGATGCATACGGATCCTGAAAAACAATTTGCAGTTCTTTTCTATAAGGGTTGAATTGATTGCCTGATCTTTTCAGGATATCTTCCCCGTTGTAAAAAATACTTCCGGCTTGTGCTTTTTGTAATTTTAATATGGTGCGGCCAAGGGTTGTTTTGCCGCAACCGCTTTCTCCGACCAGTCCCAGTGTTTCACCCTTAAAAATATCAAAGCTGATTTTATTGACAACAGGCGTGCTGATCGTTTTTTTATTACTCCACCAATTATTTTTCTCAAAAGAAACAGTCAGGTTTTCTACGCGAATCAAAGGTGTTTTTTCTTGTTCATTATACGTAAAGTGAGTAGCGCCGGAAACTTGATGGTAAGCATTGCCGGTTGGTTCTTGATTCATGAATGCATCCACGGTGAGAAGTTTTTCTCCTTTTTTAAAGGAAGAGGATCTGCAGGCCAGCAGGGCTTTTGTATATGGATGTTGCGGGTTGGCAAATAATGATTTTGTTGTATTCAATTCTTTGATTTCTCCATTCTGCATCACTGCTACTTGATCTGCAATTTCTTCAACAATGCCTAGGTCATGTGTGATAAAAAGCAAGGCCATTCCGTTATTTTTCCGGATCTTATTGAGTAGTTGCAGGATGCTTTTTTGTACGGTTACATCCAGAGCTGTAGTTGGTTCATCTGCAATGAGCAATGTCGGTTCACAACTGATGGCCATGGCAATCATTACGCGTTGTTTTTGTCCGCCACTCAGCTGATGTGGATACCTGTCAATTATTTTCTCCGGCTCAGGTAGTTCAACCTGCTTAAATAGTTCAATTGTTTTTTGTTTTGCTTCTGCTTTTTTGCAGTTGCTATGTTGACGTATTTGTTCCATCACCTGCATCCCGCAGGTCATAAGCGGGTTCAGAGAGCTCATTGGTTCCTGAAAAACCATTCCAATTTCTTTGCCTCTGTATTGATTCATTTCGCGATCAGTTAGTTCAAGCAGATTGATTTCTCTGCCACCGGCAATTCTGAAAAAAACAGATCCTGAAGAGTATTGAATTTCTTTCGGAGAAAGCAGTCGTGGTATGGATAATGCAGTCACTGATTTACCTGATCCTGATTCACCAACAAGTGCAAGAATTTCTCCCTTGTATAAATCAAAAGAGATGTTCTTTAAAACAGGATGGGCGTTTTCAATGATTTCAGCATGTAAATCCTGAACGGATAGCAGGGGGGTGTCCATCTTTAAAAATGCAGGTGCTTAACAGTATGTCCGTTGTTAATGAGTTGTTTGAGTGAATCAATCCCTATTTGTAAATGAGTTTCAACAAAATTCTGTGTGACTTTCTTATCGCTTTCTTCAGTTTTTACGCCTTCCGGAGTCATAGGTTGATCACTGACCAACAGCAATGCGCCCGTAGGAATTTCATTATAGAAACCCACCGTGAAAATTGTTGCAGTTTCCATATCTATGGCCATGGCTCTTACCTGTTCCAGATAGTCTTTAAAATCCTCATCATGTTCCCACACTCTTCTGTTTGTAGTATAAACAGTGCCGGTCCAGTAATCCTTGTCATGGTCTCGAATAGTTGTAGATACTGCTTTTTGCAATGCGAAAGCAGGCAGTGCAGGCACTTCAGCAGGGAAATAGTCTTCTGATGTCCCTTCGCCGCGTATTGCAGCAATCGGAAGAATCATATCGCCGATTTTGTTTTTTTTCTTCAACCCGCCGCATTTTCCCAAAAACAAAGCCGCTTTCGGATGAATGGCTGTAATGAGGTCCATCACAGTGGCAGCGGTGGCGCTTCCCATTCCAAAGTTGATGATGGTGATGCCATCAGCAGTGGCGCATTGCATGGGTTTGTCTTCGCCGATAATCGGCACGTTATTCCATTCGGCGAATAGCTTTACATAATTGCTGAAATTGGTAAGGAGGATGTATTTCCCGAAATCATTTAATGACTGTCCGGTGTATCGGGGAAGCCAGTTTTGCACAATTTCTTCTTTCGTCTTCATGTCTTATATTTTTGACTTCCCGCTAATTTACTGATTCATAAATGAAAATGGAAGAAAGTTTTCTGATTTGTAAAAAAGCGGGCTTTCTTCTACTTTCGATTACAATCTTGTAAAGATGCTTCAGGTAGTGTTTGATAAATATGATTTTCGTTACCGTAAATCCGAGGGGAAAGAACAGTTGTTTGACGACCTTCGAAAGAAGTGGGTGCGGCTCACGCCGGAAGAATGGGTGCGTCAAAATTGGATACGTTATTTGATGACAATGTGCAACTATCCGTCGGCTCTTATTGGTATTGAAAAAAAGGTCATGCTGGGTGAGCTTGAAAAAAGATTTGATCTGTTGGTTTATGATCAGTCACATCAACCGTGGATACTGATCGAATGTAAGTCGCCCGATGTGGCACTTGATACGAAGGTGATAGATCAGCTTTTACATTATCACCAGCGTTTGCCTGCTCCGTTTTTAATGATTACGAACGGACTTTATTCTTATTTATGGAAGAAGGAAGAAGGGCGTTTAGTAGAACAAAAAACCTTGCCTGTTTGGGTGTGATTATATAGAGGAAGTTACGAGTTGCGTGTTGCGAGTTACGAGAGGGTTATCGATTGTCAGTTATTGGTTGTCGGTGTCAAAACTCTGCGAATACCTCCTTTCTCCTTTCACTGCGCCAAGAGAGGGTTACGCGTCATGTGTTACGAGTTACGAGAGTATTGCTCTCAAGATCATGACACCCGTAACTAGTAATCCGCCTGCTTCGCAGTCGGACTTCGCTCATAACCCGTAACTCACTTACAACGTCAATAAAAAAGCCATTGTATCCACTCCGT
This sequence comes from Lacibacter sp., assembly GCA_044342435.1. Taxonomy (GTDB): domain Bacteria; phylum Bacteroidota; class Bacteroidia; order Chitinophagales; family Chitinophagaceae; genus Lacibacter. The sequence continues at coordinate 3,445 of JBIIPV010000137.1, forward strand.
CTGCATAGTCCATTAAACCCGGCGTTTGTGCTTGTCCGAACGGAACTCCATTATACCCCACTATTGCTTGTATGGATTGGTTGGTTTTTAGTGTATCAACCCGGCTGTTTAAATCATCATAATAAAAATAATGCAAGGTGCCGACCGGAGAGAACGGACTTTCATTTTCAATCAGAACAATGCAGTCGTTGGTCATATACGGCAGGCTGTTCATGATATAGATCGCGAGCTGATAGTCGTAGTTGTTGCGGTATTTGTTGTGGTCGAAACACCAGCTGTATTTTTTCATGCTTTCCAGCAAAGGTTGAAAATTATACCCCTTTGGTACATGAATTTGAGTAACATTCCTGCATCCAAGTCCGAAGTAAATGAAAAGATCATCCGCTAACAGTGATAATTCTTCATTTGTTTCATTTCCCGTGAGAACAGCTACGGATGTTCTGTTTTTTCGAATGACGGAAGGGTATCTTCCGAAATAATATTCGAAATAACGTGCACTGTTGTCACTCCCTGTTGCGATATAGGCATCGCAATCGTTTAATCTTTCAGTGATGCTGACATACTCTTTTATTGCGGGGAATCTTCTTTCCAGTAATCTTATCAGGGTTGGGAGCAATACATAGTCTTTAGAAGAAAGTTTAATGCGCTGGTGATGGCCGCTCAGAAACACACATAAGAAATCATGAAAGCCAACCAGTGGGATATTCCCGGCCATGACGATCCCAACTGTTTTTACGGAGGCGGGTTCATCCAGAAAATAATGGCTGACCATTGCCTCCAGTTTCTCT
>JBIIPV010000138.1:0-4223 GCA_044342435.1 Lacibacter sp.
ATAAAGATGAACGAAAGCGTTGAGGTGTTTGCTTTCTTCTATTCGCAAGAGGTAATGACAAACAGTTTCTTCACAAGAAGTAACCCCATCAATTAATGCTTGATGGTATTCGGCTATAGAATGAAAGGGAAACAAGTTTAGTATGCTTCAGGAGATGTATGGGGCTAAAAAATAGCAGAAAAATTAAGAAGAAGTTTTATCTTTTTCTATCATGCCTTCTTCCATTTCTTTCTTTACATTATTTTTCGCATCGTTAAACTCGCGAATACCTTTTCCGATACCACGCATGAATTCGGGTATTTTCCTACCTCCGAAAAGTACCAATACAGCCACAACGATGATAATCCACTCCCATCCACCAGGCATACTTAACAGAAATTGACTATTAAACATGATTTAAATATTTTGCTCGCAAGTTACGCGATTTCCGGATCATTTCTATATGCATAAAAAAACCCTCTTTGAAAGAGGGTTAAATTTTTTTAATTCGAGAGGTAATTAACGAATGTAATTTCTGCTACCACATTTTCCTTTCATGCCGGCAGCCTGATAAGGAGTCAAGCCTCTGCCACAAGACATAAAAATGAAGGAGAGCAAAACAAAAGCAACTAAAATTTTTTTCATAATCTACGAAAGGGTTTACGTGAATAATGCTTCAATAGGACTGAATAACGCTTTCGTAGGATATGGTTGTGATAAATACCTTGTAAATATAAAATAAAATTGGTATAAAACACAAAAATCAGCATTTTTTATGCTGATTTTAAGAATGTTTTTAGAAACGTTTTTCTTTGATACGAGCGCTTTTTCCACTTCTTTCTCTCAGGAAATAAAGTTTTGCGCGTCTTACTTTACCAACTTTATTCAATGTAACTGAATCAATATTGGGTGAATTTACCGGGAAAGTACGCTCAACACCAATCCCGTCAGAGATTTTTCTTACAGTGAAACTGGCAGTAGCACCTTGACCTTGTCTTTTAATTACATCGCCGCGGAAACTCTGAATCCTTTCCTTTCCGCCTTCTACAATTTTATAGTTCACGGTGACATTGTCACCGGCTTTAAAAGATGGGTATTCTTTCTTAACGGTCAGTTGATCATGTACATATGCAACAGCTGAATTCATAACCTGAATATTTTTGGGAGGGCAAAGGTAGGAGAAATCAACCTAAAAAAGAAATCTTCGCCCTTGTTTTGGTAATTAATTATTCCTATTAAAAATTATCTCGCTACGTTTACAGCTCTTTTTTCTCTGATAACGGTAACCTTAATCTGACCGGGGTACACCATTTCAGTCTGAATTTTCTGGGCCATGGCAAAACTAAGCTGGTCTGATTCATTGTCAGAAACCTTATCGGCCTCCACAATCACCCTCAGCTCGCGTCCTGCCTGAATCGCGTATGCTTTTTCAACACCGGGATAACCCAGAGCTAGGTTTTCCAGGTCTTTGATACGTTGAATATATTGCTGCATGATCTCTCTTCTGGCGCCGGGGCGAGCACCACTGATGGCGTCACAAGCCTGGATAATGGGAGAGATCACATATTGCATTTCCATTTCATCGTGATGGGCTCCGATCGCATTCACTACGGCAGGGTTTTCACCATATTTTTCTGCGAGTTTTGCTCCAAGTAATGCATGGCTCAGTTCCGTTTCTTCGTCAGGCACCTTTCCGATGTCATGTAAAAGTCCGGCACGTTTGGCCAGCTTCGAATTCAACCCCAACTCAGAGGCCATGATTGCACAGAGATTGGCCGTTTCCCGACTATGCATCAGCAGGTTTTGGCCATATGAGGAGCGGAAACGCATTCTACCCACCATCCGGATCAATTCTTTGTGTAAGCCATGAATACCCAACTCAATAACAGTTCTTTCACCTATTTCCATCACTTGTTCTTCCAACTGCTTACGGGTTTTTTCAACCACTTCTTCAATTCTAGCAGGGTGTATTCTTCCGTCTGCGACCAGTCTTTGCAAACTTAACCTGGCAACCTCTCTGCGAAGCGGATCGAAAGAGGAAAGCAGAATCGCTTCAGGAGTGTCGTCCACAATCAGATCCACTCCGGTTGCAGCTTCAATAGCGCGAATATTTCGTCCTTCTCTTCCTATAATTTGCCCTTTTACTTCATCAGTTTCCAGGTGGAAAACAGTGACGGTGTTTTCAATTGTTTGTTCAGAAGCTGTACGTTGGATGGTCTGAATCACAATTTTTCGGGCTTCTTTGTTCGCCTTTTGCTTGGCTTCTTCGATGATTTCCTGCTGAATGGCGAGCGCTTGAGTCTGGGCTTCTTGTTTGAGACTTTCTACCAGTTGTTTTTTCGCTTCGTCTGCACTGATATTGGCAATTTTTTCCAATCTGCGAATGTGTTCTTCCTGGTGTTTCTCCAATTCATTTCGCTTTTGATTCACCACTTCAATCTGACGATTCAGATTTTCTTTTATTGCCTCGTTTTCACGAATCTGCTTATCAAGATTTGTATCTTTCTGGTTGATGGATTGTTCCTTTTGACGAATCTTATTTTCTGATTCGTTGATTTTTCTGTTTTTATCCAGAATTTCCTTGTCGTGCTCTGCTTTCAGCTGAACAAATTTCTCTTTTGCCTCAAGGGTTTTCTCTTTTTTGATTGTTTCAGCCCTTACTTCGGCTTCTTTAACGATGTTTTCAGCCTGGCGTTGAGCTTCTTCTACATCTTTCTTTGTGTTGACGGAGAAGATGATTTTTCCTGCAACAATTCCGATTACAAGTGCCGCAGCACCTATGATTATGTAAATAACGAAGTCCATTTTTTTTAATTTATTGATTCATTCTGCACAATGTTCACAAATAAAGGCAAACAGGTACAATTGCCCAATAGGGACTTGCGAAATTAAGGAAAATACACGAGGGGAGAGATAGATATGCGGGCTTATTATTCTGTTTCACCGATTGCTTCACGAACCATTCGATCCATCTTTTCCAAATCAGCAATCAGCTCTTCGGAAACAGTATTCGTGGTATTTGTACCGGAAGCGCTGTTAAGAGTAGCATACCACACCAACACCATCGCTACGTAATCCTGCATATCTTTTCCTGCAAACTGTGTTTTGAATTCAATGATTTTGTCATTGATTCGCTTAATGGTTTTTCGAACCAGCTCTTCATCTTTCGCAGCTACTTTGATGCGGTAGTTTCGGTCTGCAATTACAATATTGATGGGGATGAGTTGAGCTGAATGATCCATTTCCTTTTTACGATTTATAAAAAAGCGAGTTTATCTACTTAGAAATGCTATACACCGGTCAATTTCCTGAATAAATTCCTGAATTTGCTTTTCCGCAACTTTCTTTTCTTCCGGATCGAGTTTTTGCTGAGAGGATTTCAAGATGCTGTTTTGCAGACTGATTTGTTCAAGTGATGCAGAAATAACCGTGTGCGCTTCTTCCAGTTTCTTTTTTTCTTCTTTCACCCTGCCGAGCTCTTGCTCCAGCCGTTTATTTTTCTTAAGCAGCAACCGAAGATTACGGTCAAGGTTCTTAATCGCTTGTTCCAGTTCTGTCATGGTATAATATCTGATCCGAAGCTAATTAAATGCTCCGGTGATGACAAACTTATTTTCTGATTTCGGCCTTCAGTGACTCCTGAAGCTGATTCATCAATTGCTGCATCATCTGATCCGTCTCCGTATCAGTCAGCGTTTTCTCTTTATCCTGAAATTCAAAATGGAGAGACATTGACTTGTTATCCACTCCAAATCGCTCGTGTTCAAACACATCAAAAAGGGAAACTGACAACAGTTTGCGGATGCGAAGTCCAGCAATTGCATTTTCGACTTGCTGATAGGAGATTTTTTTGTTAACAACCACAGAAAGATCTCTCTCTACAACAGGGAAGCGTACAATTTCTTCAAAAGTTCTAGAGGTTGCGATTGCAACTGCCAATACTTCATCCCAATAAAAATCTGCTGCAGTGACCGGTTGCCTGATGTCGAATTTTTTTAACTGTTCAGTTGGAACGTTGTAAAGAATAAATAAAGGCTTGTTTCTGTAACTACAGGTCATCTTGTCATTATCGTATGCGGTGATGAGGCCTTTGCCGATGCCAAGTCTTGTAAGAAGTCCAAGGCAGATTCCTTTCATGTAATAAAAATCTGCAATCTGATTTTTGACTTGCCAACTAGCAGGAAGGTTTCCGCTTGCAAGCATGGTTAAATGCGCATCTTCGTTGTGCTCCCCTTTTTCTGTAC
>JBIIPV010000139.1:0-4200 GCA_044342435.1 Lacibacter sp.
TGCACTTCAACGGCTACTGTCGCAATCAGCCAAAGTCAGTATTTTGTCTGCTCTGCCCGTTGATGTTGAAAAAATTCTGAATGAAAAAGGAATTAAAGGAAGTTTTAATCTTTATAGTTGTGATGCAACCTTGATTAAAACAGCAGCGAGGGCTGTTCCTGTTCTTTACCGGATGAACGGAAGTGTAGTAGAGGCTAAATGGAGTGGGGCATCTGCATCATCCTGGAAATAGTATGATTGACTAATTGTTGTTACAGCTCATTATAAAAACTGTTTTACGCGCCATCCTTGTTTTATTTGGGGTGGTTACGCTTGTGTTCTGGATGTTTCAGGGATTGGGAGATCCTGAGAGAATGGTGATGGGACAATCGACCGACAGTTTAACCCGTTCACGAATACGAACCGAGCTTCATCTGGACAAGCCTGTTTTTCAGCAATACCTGCTTTATCTGAATGATCTTTCTCCCTTATCAATACACAATGAATCGGAAATCAGGTCGAAAGGTTTAAAAGGTTTCTTTATTGGAGGTGAACAAAAATTCGCAATCAAGGTTCCGTATTTAAGGGTAAGCTACCAATCGAAGAAAGAAGTAGGAGTAATTTTTGCAGAAGCATTGCCGGGAACAATCATACTTGCATTCGCTGCCATTGTGATAGCCACCTTTTTTGGAATCCTGCTCGGAGTCATTGCCGCTATTAAAAAGGATACATGGCTCGACTTCGGAGCTTTGTTCACTTCAATTTTAGGTATTTCTGCTCCTTCATTTTTTGTTGCCTTGCTTTTTGCGTGGCTCTTTGGGTTTTTGTTAAGCGACTATACTGGTTTACAGATGACAGGAAGTTGGTTTGATTACGATCTGGAAACAGGCAACCGGGTACTGACTTTGAAAAATATGATCCTGCCTGCAATTACACTTGGCATACGACCGCTTGCTGTCATTGCACAATTGACACGTAGTGCGATGCTGGATGTTCTTCAACAGGATTTTATTCGAACAGCCAGGGCTAAAGGGTTATCTCGTCTTCGAATCACGTTTATTCATGCACTTCGCAATGCGATGAATCCTGTTGTGACTGCTATTACAGGATGGCTGGCTGAATTGCTTGCCGGGTCATTTTTTGTGGAATCTGTTTTTGGATGGAAAGGTATCGGAAAGGTCACGGTAGATGCCCTTGACAAGCTGGATTATCCTGTTGTGATGGGCGGAGTGCTCCTTTCAGCTTGTTTTTTTGTGATTGTCAGTGCCATTACTGATTTGTTATATAAAGTCATTGACCCTCGCATCAGGGAATAAAAAAACGGGTTGCCTGATCACAGCAACCCGTCAGTCGTCGGCACCTGCCGGACAACTTTCTCAGGTGTTTTTCATCACAACCATTTGGCAAGAAAGGTGTTGAATTCCTGCCTCAGACCAGTCATTGTCTTTTCAAGACTTTGAAATTCTGATTTTCGTTTTTCGTGTTCGGTCAGCAACTCATTTCCCGGAGTGGGATTGGGTTTACTGTATTTGTCCTGCACATGAACGATGTGTTCATTCACATAATGTCGCAGTTCGTCGAGGTTGTTTTTCTGAATCAGAAACTGGTTTTGAAAATGTTCTACACCGGCTTGAACCGATTCACGGCTATTTTTAAAAGCAACTTCCGCAAGTCGCTTTTGTAATACCGACAAGTCGTCTTTATAAAATTCAATGGCTCTTAGCCAGTCTGTGTGTTCGTAATTCAGTAATGTGTCGTTCATGAACATCGTTTGCATAAATTATATCGTTTGATTGAATCACAAAAATGACTCATGATACACTTACAGCAAATGATTGAAGTCAGTGGTAAGAATGATAAACGGAGGTGTTTTTATCTGATGATCACTTCTTTGACAGCGTGATAATTGAATCGTTCATTCACGCGATTGCGTATTTTTTCTTTTTGGTACAACAGTTCGTTTTTTAAAGCGGCAACATGGGAGGTGATGATGAGTTGCTGATTGATTAGCTGGATATTGTCGGTATAGTCTGCAATGGTTTTGCCCATCAATTCTGCCCATACGTCTTTGATTTCGAGAGCCTGTACCTTCTCCTTCATTTTACTTTTCAGTAAAAACTGCTGAAGTGCTTCCTGAAGAGAAATTTCTGCCATGTTGTAAATGTAATGCTTTAATTGATGATCATTTATTGAAGATGGCAGGACTGGAAAGGAATCTCAATCTGATGAAAAATTTGTTTAACTCTGTCCGGGTGTGTGTCAGTAATAAATAATTGCGGACGCAGTGTTTTGGCGATATAATCAAGAAGTTGAAACATCCGAGTTTCATCCAGTTTTTCAAAAACATCATCCAGCAGCAGAAGAGGGGCAAAGCCCTTTGCCGATTTAAGCATTTCTGCTTCAGCCAGTTTCATAGCAAACAGTAAACTTTTTCGCTGCCCTTGAGAGGCAATTGATTTAAAAGGGGCACTTCGGCAAGTGATGGACAAGTTATCGCGGTGTATGCCGGTACTAGTTCTTTGCAGGATGTAGTCCTTCTCCCGGTTTTTTCGCAGCAGTTCAGCAAAAGATTGTAATAGGAGGGTGCTTTCATATTCAATGTTTACAGATTCGTTTTTGCCTGCAAACAAAGTGTAAAGGGCGAGGGTTTTTTCAATGAATTGAGGCAGGAAATCTTTTCTTTTTTTGAAGATTAGTTCTCCCGGGATGAGCAGGCTTTGGTCAAATACGTCGAGCAGTGTATCGTTTCTCGAGTTTCCATCAGAGGTTTGACGGAGATAGCTGTTTCTCTGCTGCAGCAATTTATTATAATGAATTAAAGCAGCAAGGTAATCCTGGTCAAGCTGACAGAGAAGGGCATCGATTTGTTTTCGTCTCAATTCAGATCCTCCGCTGATGAGCTCTGTATCATCTGGGGCTATCATAACAGCCGGAAATTTTCCCAGGTGGTCTGCCATTCTTTCGGGTTGGATGCCGTTGCATGATATCTCTTTTTTGCCGGTCTCTCTCAGCAACACTCTTACAAGTGTATTGTCGGCATTGATAGCAAGATTGCCATCAATGCGAAAGCCTGAGGTTCCCTCCATACAATTGACCGAATCTCCCGAACTGAAATAACTACGGGTGAAGCATAGGTAATAAATGGCATCAAGCAGGTTTGTTTTTCCGATGCCGTTATTTCCTGAGATGGCAATCACCGGCTCTGAAAAGATAAAACTTTTTGAAGCATAATTTTTAAACTGCACCAATTCCAGATTCCTCAGCGTGAGCATGGATGCAAGATAATAAAGCTTAGATGTTTTTATCTGCCGGGAGGGCAGGATTACTAATTTGAAGGGCTTGTCTCTTCCGGCAGGTAATTTTCGGCAGAGCTATTTGAGATATTTCGCGGTGCACCCCTATCTTTGCAAGGCTTAAAAAACAACCGATTGTGGCGACAAAATTTACGAAAGAAACATACCTGTATTGGTATGAGATGATGCTTTTACTTCGAAAATTTGAAGAAAAAGCAGGTCAATTATATGGGATGCAGAAAATCAGAGGTTTCTGTCATCTTTACATAGGTCAGGAAGCAATTGCTGCCGGAGCTATGACAGCTACCCGTCCGGATGATAAATTCATCACCGCTTACCGCGACCACGGACTGGCAATTGCCAAAGGGGTTAGTGCAAAATCTTGTATGGCCGAGCTTTATGGCAAGGCTACAGGTTGTGCGAAAGGAAAGGGAGGCAGTATGCATTTCTTTGGGGTGGATGTAGGATTTTTTGGCGGTCATGGCATTGTGGGCGCACAGATCGGTACCGGAGCAGGACTGGCTTTTGCTGAGAGATACAGAGGAACGGATAATGTTTGTCTGGCCTTCTTTGGTGATGGAGCCGCTCGTCAGGGGATGCTTCACGAAACATTTAACCTGGCAATGTTGTGGAAGTTGCCGGTAATTTTTATCTGTGAAAACAACAATTACGCCATGGGTACTTCAGTTGAAAGAACCTCGAACGTGATTGATATATACAAACTGGCTGATGCGTATGATATGCCGGGTGACAGTGTGGATGGGATGAGCCCTGAAGCTGTTCATGAGGGAATGATCAGAGCTGTCAATCGGGCAAGAAAAGGCGAAGGCCCAACTTTGCTGGAGATTAAAACATACAGATACAAAGGCCACTCGATGAGTGATCCTCAAAAGTATCGTACCAAAGAAGAGGTGGAGGAGTACAAAGA
>JBIIPV010000140.1:0-4194 GCA_044342435.1 Lacibacter sp.
TGTTTGATGTGAGCCCAGAAGCCTTCGTTCCTCCGCCGAAGGTGGTGAGCGGTGTCATTCGCCTGAGCAAACGAAACATTGTTCCGGAAATGAAAAGTGAAAAGCATTTTTTCCTGCTGGTAAAAACAGCGTTCAATCAGAGACGAAAGATGCTCAGGAATGCGGTTCGTTCTCTGTTCGATGTATCGGTTCTGGAAGATGATATATTCAATAAACGTGCAGAGCAATTATCTGTTGAGCAATTTGCAGAACTTTCTTTTCGGATGTCTGCTTCAACAGAAAATAAAAAGAATTCAAATGAGTAAGGTATTAATAGCGGCACCCTGTCATCCTTTGTTGAAAGAAAGGCTTCAGCATGCAGGTTATAACATCCTTGATCGTCCTTCAATCAGTCAGTGCGAATTTGAGGAATGTATTCCAGATATAACAGGACTTATTCTTTCAACAAGAATAAAGGTGACGGAGAAAGTGCTTCAATCTGCACCGCTTTTAAAATGGATCGGCCGGCTTGGCAGTGGTTTAGAATTAATTGACATCAAAGCTGCGTCCGCGCTCGGCATCAAGGTGGAGAGCAGTCCGGAAGGTAACAGAGATGCGGTTGGTGAACATACGCTCGGGCTATTACTTGGGTTGCTGCATCGAATCAATCGCAGTTATCAGCAGATCAAAGAAGGCTTATGGATCCGAGATGCCAACCGGGGAATTGAACTCTCCGGTAAAACTGTGGGTATTATCGGTTTTGGAAATACAGGGCAGGCATTTGCCAGGGTGTTGAAGGGTTTTCAGGTTTCAATTCTGGCCTATGATAAATATAGGTCAGAATATGGGTCAGAAGAGGTCAGGGAATCTTCCCTTGAGCAATTGCTGAAGTACAGTGACGTAATCAGTCTTCACCTTCCTTTGACTGAGGAAACATTTCATTATGCAAATGAGGCTTTTTTTAATTCTTTAGGTAAAACTCCTGTTTTTCTCAATACATCCCGAGGCAACATACATGACACGGAGGCGTTGATTAGGGCATTAAAAGATGGAAGGATTTCAGGTGCCGGGCTGGATGTGCTTGAAAATGAAAATTTGTCTTCATACTCTGAAAAGGAACAGAAAGAAATGGGATACTTACTCTCAGATCCGAGGGTATTGATTACGCCGCATATTGCCGGTTACAGCGAAGAGTCTTTTGTGAAAATGAGTAAGATACTTGCCGATAAGTTGGGGTTATAACCAGTTTTTGTTCGCCTATTCATACTCTCTCTATTCATTCAGACTTTTTTTATACTTTTGTTTTAACGCAACGCTTCAGCATTTCAACTGGGGCGTTGTTATTTTTTTGTATAACAGGAAAAAAGGAGATTTATGAGTGTACAGTACGTAACAAAGGAAACGCTTGATAAATTACAGGCGGAGTTACAGAAAATGAAAGGTGTTGAACGTCCGGCAGCAGCTCGTGCTATAGCGGAAGCCAGGGAAAAAGGAGATTTGAAAGAAAACGCTGAATATGATGCCGCAAAGGAAGCCCAGGGCATGCTGGAAGCAAAAATCAAGCAGCTTGAAGGAATTATTGCAACCGCCCGTATTGTGGATGAGTCGAGTATCGACACAAGCAGGGTGGCAATTCTTACCAAAGTCACAGTGACCAATCTTGCAACAAAAAAGCAGTTGACCTATCAGATTGTTTCTGAAAAAGAGGCTGATTTAAAACTGGGAAAAATTTCAGTGACATCCCCAATTGGGAAAGGACTTCTTGGGAAGTCGGTCGGTGAAACTGTTTTGGTACAGGTGCCAGCGGGTAAAGTTGAGTTCAGGATTGAAAATATTACGGTCTGAGATTAGTTCAGCACTTAAAATGTAATTTTGCTTTGTGACTATCTTTTCTAAAATCATAGCAGGAGAAATTCCTTCTTTTAAAATTGCAGAGGACAAGAATTTCCTAGCTTTTCTGGATGTTTTTCCGATTGCAGAAGGGCATACTTTGGTTGTTCCCAAAATCGAAGTAGATAAATTTTTTGATCTTGACGAAAACCATCTAAGCCGCATTTTGAATTTTGCTAAGCCAATCACGCAGGCACTTGAAAAAGCTTTTCCCTGCAACCGAGTCGGTATTTCGGTCATAGGGTTGGAAGTGCCTCATGCACATCTTCATCTGGTGCCCATCAGCAGTGCCGATGATCTGAATTTTACAAGGCCTAAGTTAAAAAGAACATCAGATGAACTTTATGCTGCGCAGCAAAATATTTTACAATTCTTAAAGTGATCCGGTATGTATGTGAAAGATGATTTGGGTTATAAAAAGAAAGTAAGGCATCGGTCAAAACGCCCACTAATATTGACTATTCTCTGCATTTTGTTTGTAATATTTGGTTTCTATGATATTGTAAGCAGTTTTGTTCCCGATCAATTTACGTGCAATGATAGCCTGTGTCAGTTTTATCCGGCATTCAACAGTTTGATGGTGGTATTTGGTTTTATATCAATCAGCGGAATTTGGTCAATGGAAAAATGGGGCCCTATTTCTTTAAGCATCATTTTTCCTCTTAATCTGATTACTGAAATAATCTTTTTTGATTGGGATAAAGGGAAATTTGGATTTGAAAAATACACCGAGTTCTCATTATGGGTATTTGTTTGTATAGTAGGGTTCTTGTTTCTATCAAAAATGAAGAGAACAAAATAACGGCAAACATTATTGGCGTATCCTGCCAGGATTCTTTTTCAGAAAATCATCCCAGCCTTTCATTGTTTTCTTTTTAGCTCCGGCAGGTCCGGTTGTCTGAAAGTAATGGCACAATGCTACCGCCAATGCATCTGTTGCATCGAAGTATTGAGGTTTCGCTTTTAACTGAAGATGGTGCTGCAGCATTTTCCAGACCATCTCTTTATCTGCATTCCCGTTGCCTGTAACAGACTGTTTCACTTTTTTTGGAGAGTATTCAGTGACTGTCAGCCCTGCTTGTATTGCCGCAGCAATGGCGACACCCTGCGCCCTTCCCAACTTCAGCATACTTTGTACATTTTTTCCGAAAAAAGGCGCTTCAATGGCGAAGTCGGTAGGATGATAAGATTGTATGAGTGACTGTACACGCTCATGAATGCGATGAAGCCTTTCATAGATATCCTTGAATTTACCAAGCTTGAGGACATTGGTTTCGAGCAATGTCGGTTTCCCCTGTGTAAATGAAATGAGACCATACCCCATGATGATTGTTCCGGGGTCAATTCCTAAAATGATTTTCGATGCTGATTGCAAGTAGCTGAGTAATTTTGAACAAATAACCGAAACTGGCTAATAAATTCAAAATCTTTCTCCATTATGTAGCGGGTCCTTTGCTCGGAATCTGGGCATTTGTGTCCTTGTGGAAATTACTGACAGAGCAGGAGGATGTTTTCGAGTCATGGCAGTATGTAAAGGGTGCTTTTTCAACAGATAACCTTTTCTGGATTATCCTATTTTTTTTGCTGATGCTTTTTAACTGGTGGCTGGAGATCCGAAAATGGCAAATACTCGTGAAGCCTTATGAAAAGACTTCTTTTCGTTTAGCTTTTATAGCGGTGATCGGAAGTCTCGCCTTTGGTATTGCCACTCCCAACCGGGTAGGAGAATACGGATTTCGTGCATTGTACCTGAAGCCTCAAAACAGGAAAACAGGGGTGATGCTCACGGTATTATCAAGCGTAGCACAATTGTTGTTTACGTTGAGCGGAGGGATTTTAGCTGCTTTGTATTGGATATATGTTTACTATACTCGCAACGAAACACAGGGTTTTTCCTATTTGCTCTTTTTGATTTTCATGATTCTTGTTTTGATCGGGTTGATTTTATTCGTCAGTTTTTATAAGTTGACTTCGACGATCAGGTTTTTTCAGCGATTTTCTATTCTCCGTAAATTCATTCCTGCAGTTACAGACACAGAAGTTATAACAAATTATTTACGATTAAGGGTGCTAATTTTATCCTTCATCAGATATGCTGTATTTCTCATACAGTATGCAATCATCTGGCAGCTCTTTGATGCGGGTATTTCCTGGCAGGAATCAATTGTTTCATCAGCAGTGATTTTTTTGGTGATGGCCTTTGTGCCTACCATTGCCCTGGCTGAACTGGGAATACGAGGCAGGGTAAGTATATGGGTGGCCGGTTTATTCAGTCAAAATTACCTGTCACTCATCTCCGGAACAACCGTCATTTGGGTGCTGAAT
>JBIIPV010000212.1:0-3337 GCA_044342435.1 Lacibacter sp.
ACTAAATACCGGTGATAAAATTCTGGTTCGTTGGACTATCAAAAACGACAGGATGCTGGAATATGTAAGTCTGAAAGACCTGAGAGCTGCTTGCCTTGAACCCGTTGATAAAACAAGTAGTTATAAATGGAAAGACGGTGTTGGATATTATGAAAGTATACGTGATAGCGGCAGCGATCTTTTCTTTTATTCTTTGCCAGCTGGTACGTTTATGATTGAATCCGGTTTTTATGTATCACATAGTGGAACATTCAGCCTGGGTTATACGAATGTGCAATGCCTCTATGCTCCGGAAATTTCTTCTAACAGCGAAGGAGGAAAAATAGAAGTGGGAATATCAGAATAAAAAAGAAACATAGATTATTTCTTTGATCGTTTTCTTTTTTTATTTCCACCATATAAAGCTTCTGCCTGGGATATGAGCGTAAGAAACTCTGCTTGCCAATAATCTTTTGGATTAACTGCAGTTAATGCCAGCTTTTGCAAATCATCCCAGTTTGCCTGCATAAGAAAAGGCGATTTTTTTAATAACATGCCAAACATGGCCGCCGCAATTGAGAAACGGGTAGAACTGTCTATCAGCGAAATAGATAAATAATTATTCTTACAAATAAAATGCTCAGTACTCTTAACAGTTTGGCCGGTAGGCATGTAAGATAGTTCGGCCTTCGCCGGCTCCGTCTGATCTGCAATGAATCCAGGATTCGGTGTAATCTCAAAAATAGCTGTTGATACATGTCCGCTTCCAATTTCCCCTCCTTCCAGAATATTGGTGGAATCAGCATCGGTTCTTTTCTTGTTGTCATATCCGATTAATCGGTACTGGTTAACATATCTTGGATCAAATCTCACATCCAGATATGCATCATTAACAACTGCATAGAGCGTTTGTGTTATTTCCATCACAAGCACTTTTTCCGCTTCTTTGGTGTTGTCTATATAGGCAAAATTCCCATTCCCTTTTTTGGCCATCAACTCCAGTTTTGAATCCTTATAATTGCCAACACCTACTCCAAGGCATGTCAGGTATATACCCATTTGCTGTTTATTGGATACCAGTTCCATGAGTTCCGCTTCTGTGATGCGACCTACATTGAAATCACCATCGGTGGCAAGAATAATTCGGTTATTCCCGTCTTTGATAAACTGAGATTTTGCCAATGCATAAGCAGTATTCAACGCATGCTCTCCGGGAGTTTCCCCACCTGCAACAAGCCCTTCGACGACATCAAGTATTTTTTTCTTCTCATGACCGGGTGTCGGAGGAAGGGCTACAATGACAGCACCTCCGTATGCAACGATTGAAATTGTATCTACAGGCCTTAGGTTATCAACCATTTTGCGAAATGCTGTTTTAAGCAAGGGTAAGCGATTGGGCTTATCCATCGAACCACTGATATCAATCAGAAAAACAAGATTTGAAGGTGGCAATGAATCAAAATTTATTTTTCTGGCGCGCAATTTCATGAGCAACAATTTGTTCGCCGGATTCCAGGGACAATCAGTATAAACTGATGAAAATTTGAAATAGTCAGATGAATCCATTTTTTCTTCTCCCTGTGGAAAATAATTCAGGATTTCTTCGATCCGGATTGCATCAGCAGGAACTTCCACCTTTGTATTGATAAACCTTCGAATATTGCTGTACGATGCTTTATCAACATTCAGCGAGAAGCCGGTAACGGGAAAACTGGCAGCAGAAACAAAATCATTTTCAATCAACTGAGAATAGGTTTCTCCATCTTCCACGCCTGCTCCTGATTTGTCTTCTGTTTTATCTCTAACTACTGACAATAACTGATCCTTTCTTTTTATAATTCTGCTGGGTATGGGTGTGAGTTCTACATATTCAAATCTGTCACTTGTGAGAAGTATGGTTTTTGAATAATGCGCATTGATGCTAAATGTAGCACTGTCCGACTTTACGTTCGATGGAATACCAAAGTTGCCTGTAGGACCGCTCTGATAAAACTCTCCTGTTGAGTGGATATAAATACGAACGTAAGATAGTTTATTGTTTTTGTCGTCTTTTACTTCACCCCGAAATGAATACTGGGCTTTTGCAGATGTTGCAAGCAACAGAAACAATGTAAGCAGCCTATAAAGCATAAGCAAGCGTTTTCTAATCTTGCCGGAGTAAGAATGATTTATTCATCCAGTTGATAAATCTCCCGGATATTCCGACCAAGTCCGTCATAATCCAGCCCGTAACCAAGCAGGAATTTATTCGGAACCTGAAATCCAAGATAATGAATTTCTGTGGGATATTGCGTAGCCTCAGGTTTGTGAAGCAAAGCAGCCATTTTCAAAGAGGCCGGTTGCAGGTTTTTTAATTGCGGCAGAAACTCATTCATGGTTTTCCCCGTATCTATGATGTCTTCAATAACAACCACGTGGCGGCCTGTAATGTCGGTATCCAACCCAATGGCAGTAACAACCTGACCCGACGACTTGGTCCCTTTGTAAGAGGCAAGTTTTATAAAGCATATTTCAGCCTCAATGGAAATATCTTTGAACAGGTCTGATGCAAACATGAACGACCCGTTCAGTATTGCAATAAAAAGGGGCCTTTTATCTGAATAATCACGATCAATATCGGACGCAATTTCTTTAATCCGAATCAAAATATCCGACTCACTGATGTATGGAATAAATCTCTTGCTATTTACAATGATTTCTGAGCTCATATCTGAATGATGTTTATTTTAAAAATTAGATTCTATAAGTTGAAGTTCATCTCCTGTTTCTTTTCTATATCATAAACTGCCACTTTTCGAGCGGTTGTTTTTATCTCCGGAGATGTTTTCTTTCTGCGGTGCTTTCTCCTGTAAGTAGAGAATTATACCTTTTAAAACAGGTTTATCAATAGTTAGATGATTGTATTCAAGCAGAGACTCCAGCCTGATTCCTTCGGACTGCGCAATCGAATACAATGTTTCACCTGTTTTAACAGTATGGAATTCAACACTGCCTTTTTTTCTTTTTCGGCTTAAAAAAACCAGTTGGTCTGTCAAAATCGTTTCCTGTTCTCTGATGTCATTGAAATCAAAAAGATGATGTAGAGAGACGTCATATTTTTTAGCTATAGCAATCCAAGAAGTTCCTGATTCTGCATAAATCACTTTGCTTTTATTGATTTCAAATACCCCTTCCGGATATGGTCTGTTTTTTTCGGATGAAATGTTTTCTGTGCCATCAGGTACAAGAACGACCGTTGCTGTTTTTTCAACTTTGAACTGAACTTTATCATTGCCTATGGAAGTTGAATCGTTGCTCTGAGAGGCAAGACTGCCTGAACCATCTTTTCGGCTCATTGCCAGAATAGAATATTGATGCA
>JBIIPV010000142.1:0-4181 GCA_044342435.1 Lacibacter sp.
CCTGAATTCGAAATGAAAAAACTAGATCTTCACTATACAACCATGACAGAGTATGACAAAACATACAACAATGTTCATGTTGTATTTGAAACAGATAACCTCAATCAAACATTAGGAGAAGTAATTGCTGCACATGGGAAAAAGCAGATACGCATTGCCGAAACAGAAAAATATCCGCACGTTAGTTTCTTTTTCAGCGGAGGAAGAGAGCAACCCTTTGAAGGAGAGACACGTATTATGATTCCTTCTCCGAAAGTAGCCACCTATGATCTGCAACCCGAAATGAGTGCTCCGGAAGTGACAGATGCCATACTGCAGGAAATAAACCAACAAACCGCTGATTTCATCTGCCTGAATTATGCCAATGCAGATATGGTTGGCCATACAGGTGTGTTCAGCGCCGGCATCAAAGCCGTGGAAACAGTTGATGCCTGTGTGCAGAGAGTCGTAGAAGCTGCATTAGCAAATGATTATTCTGTTTTATTAACAGCAGATCATGGAAATGCTGATTATATGATTAATGAAGACGGCACACCGAATACTGCACATACACTGAATCCTGTTCCACTGTTTTATATTGACAAAAATGCGGATGTAAAATTGAAACCAGGCAAACTTGGCGATATTGCACCAACTATTCTTTCATTGATGAATCTTCCTGTACCAAAGGAAATGACTGGAAAAATCTTGATCGCTTCTTGATTAAATACAGAAACCATATAACAGCAATCTTTCTACTACTATTACTTGCTATTCCTGTAATACTAACCTGTATTACAATGATCAAAGAAAAGATTGTGAAATGGGAAATGAAAGAAGCACTCGAAGAAAAAGAACTCATCACCATTTCATTGGATGCAAAAGATGTTCTATGGGAAGATGAAGGAAAAGAATGCCGCATCAACGGACGTCTTTTTGACGTAAAGGAATTTGAAAACATAAATGGGAAATGCCGATTGAAAGGTTTATATGATGAGCGAGAAAAAGAAATTGAAGAGCAGCTTGCTCACATGACAAAAAATAATAAAAATCAACAAGAGAAGTTAATCGGTAAGTGGTTGAAGTTTAGTTATGTTGAGCAAGATATTTTTACTCTTTCAATCAAACCTTTTTCTCTCCCGAGAACAAAAAAACCAAGAATTTCAGAAAATATTTATCACTCACCTTGTCTATCTGTCGTCTCTCCTCCTCCTGAAGTGATATAGAAGTATTTACTTTTTACTCACCTAAAGGGTATAATTAACATACACAAATTCAGTTAGATGTTGGCAGAGATTGTTGTTACATTCTTTGTCATACTTTCTTATTCATTCTCTTATTGAATCAGTGATCTAAAATTATTGATATGACAAAACATATTTATCATCTTATTATAAGCCTGCTCGTTATATCCATTTCATCTTTTGCACAAAAAACGACAAAGGATTCACTTCCTGTGTCGTTAGATGAAGTAGTGATCAGCGCCAATAAATTTCCTGAGAAAAAAAGAAATATCGCACAGCGAATTGACAAAATCACTTCATCCTTTATTGCAAATGTAAACGCACAGAATACCGGCGATCTTCTGACACAAACAGGAAATGTATTCGTGCAGAAAAGCCAGCAAGGCGGTAGCAGTCCGGTTATACGTGGCTTCGAGGCCAGCAGGGTATTGATGGTAGTTGATGGTGTTCGACTGAACAACCTGATATATCGTTCAGGACATTTACAAAATGTGATCACGATTGACCAAAATATGCTTGAAAGCGCAGAGATATTGTATGGGCCTGCATCCACTTTGTATGGCAGCGATGCCCTGGGAGGTGTTGTTCACCTCCGCTCACGATCTCCCCTCCTTGCCAATGACTCAACACGCATGATCTCTAAAAGCAATAGTTTCCTTCGTTATAGCACAGTAAATCAGGAAAAAACCATTCATGCTAATATCAACCTTGGATGGAAAAAATTCGCCTGGCTTCAATCTTATACATTCAGTGAGTTCGGCGATATGCGTATGGGTAAAAATTATGTGGACGGATTTGAGGGTTTTGGTAGAAGAGACTCTCTCATTACACGTATCAACAGTAGAGACACTGTTGTTAAAAACAATGATCCATTCTTGCAGAAGTTTTCCGGATACAGTCAGTGGGATATCACCCAAAAACTACTTTATCAACCATCAGAAAAAATAAAGCACCGGCTGAATTTTCAATATTCAAATACAACGGATGTGCCTCGTTACGACCGACTGCAGGACAAAAGAAATTTCGGTGGATCAATCGGCAATACCTTGCGGTGGGCAGAATGGTATTATGGTCCGCAAAAAAGACTGCTTACTGCCTATGAATTAAGTATTGGAAAAACAAATTGGTTTGATGCATTTAATCTGAATATCAATTATCAGGATATTGAAGAAAGCAGAATGCAACGACAATATCGTGCTACAAATAAAGAATCCAGAATTGAACGCGTAAAAGTAGCCGGTTACATTTTGGATATTAGAAAGAGATGGAACGATCATGAATTAACTACCGGCATTGACGGCCAGTTCAATTTTCTAAAATCAAGTGGAACAATCACAAATGTGAATACAGGAACTACATCAAATCTTGTAGATACAAGATATCCGAACGGCACCAACAGAATGAACAACTTCGGATTCGTCTATTGCCGATAACTCATTCCGCAACCTTCCCTATACACAGGTAGAACAAATAAATACAGCATTAACAGGAAATTTCGGGCTGGTATATTTACCAGGATCTCAGACAAAATTATCAACAAATTTTTCTGCAGGATTCAGGGTGCCGAATGTAGACGACCTCGCGAAAATTTTCGAATCCGGAACAACCGGAGATATTAGGCAAGTTGTGGTGCCCAATCCCGATATTAAACCTGAACGAACCTTCAACATTGATCTGGGAATAACTCACAGTATAGGTTCATATATCCGCATCGAAGCAAGCGGATTTTATACCTTGTTCAGGGATGCACTGGTAAAAGCACCATTTCTTTTTAACGGACAGGATTCTATTTTATACAATGGAGTCAAATGTCAGGTACTCGCCAACACCAATGCCAATAAAGCCTATTTGTATGGCATTACCGCCTCTGCCTATGTAACAATTAATCGATTTACAATCAGCAGCACCATCAACTTCACAAGAGGCCGGTTTGCAACGGATCCTGATCAATTTTCCAGAGTATATGAAAAGCAGACCGATGGTTCTTTTTTACTTGTCAATAAAAAAGTAACATCCAAACCGCTGGATCATATTCCACCTGTATTTGGAAAAACCAGTATTACCTATCAGCAAAAAAACAAACAAGTCGAATTTTATGCCCTGTATAATGGCTGGAAATACCTGGATCAGTACAATGCCGAAGGTGAAGACAATGCACAATATGCAACAACAAAAGGAACTGCTGCCTGGTACACATTAAATATTCGCACATCTGTCAGTTTACATTCTAAATGGCAAATCCAGGCAGCCATTGAGAACATCCTTGACAAAAACTACCGGACATTTTCCTCAGGCTTTTCAGCACCGGGGAGAAACATGATGATTTGTGTCAGATACAGCATGTAAAGTTTAGCTACATATAACGAATCTTCTGTTTTATTAACGGAGACGAACTAATTTATTTCGTCTCCGTTTTTTGTTTTTATATGAGTTTCATCATTGAAAAAAAGAAGTGATTGATGTTTTTTGCGTAAATTAGAAACACCGGAAACAAAATGACAGAAGAATATATTTTACACGGATGCATCAATCAGGAACCAGCTGCTCAGCGAGCTTTGTATGATCGATTCAGCGGAAAATTATTCGCTATTTGCTATCGTTACGCAGGAAACAGGCAAGATGCAGAAGATATGCTTCAGGAAAGCATGGTGCGCATCTTTAAACAAATACATCAGTTTCAGCAAAAAGGATCTTTTGAAGGATGGATGAAACGGGTTATAGTACATACTTGCATCAATCAATTAAAAAAACAAAAGAAGTTTAACGACACTGTTGATATTACAAAAGCAGAAGATATTTTATCCAGATCAGAATCTATTCCGTCAATTGTTCAGGCAAAGGAAATCATGGAGTGCATTGGTTTATTGCCGATAGGATACAGAACTGTTCTCAACCTATATGCACTTGAAGGATATTCACATCGCGAAATCGCTTCTTTGCTTGAAATTGAAGAAGGCA
>JBIIPV010000141.1:0-4181 GCA_044342435.1 Lacibacter sp.
GGAGCTGATGAAGTCAATGCTTTGCTCTGGACTCAGTTTATGACGCTCTGTGCTGTAATCCATCATTGAAAATCCATAGTAGTAACATTCAACCATAAAAGCAACCAAAGGACTGACCCAGCCGATGACCGGAATAAAAGTAAGCAGCAGGATCAGTATCACATACACCGACTGCCATAATAAATTGCGAATTGCCAAACGAATGGCCCGCCAGATGTCTTTGGTCAACTGCATCAGACTGAAAGGATAATCATTGCCTTCGATGATGTTTTCTGTTTTTTCACTTAACCAGGCAAACACCGGCGAACCAACCACAAGAAACATTGATTTAAACAAGGAGAAATAAAAGAAGAGCAGTATTAACCTAAAAAACAAAGTGGTGATGACAAATAAAAAATTCAGGAAACCGATATCTTTTTCTTCCAGCCATGCCAACACACCCACTTGGTTAAACAACCAGTCAAGAAATCTCCCGGAGGATGTCCAGAAAAGCCAAATCCCCGTTGAAAAGAGAATTGCATAAATAATACCCGGTATCAGAATCCATTTCCATAGTTTATGCCGGCTAATGAAGCGGTGTGCCTGAAAGTAAGCCTGAATGGATATGACAAGTTCCTTGAGCAAACGAGTTTTTTTATTCTTTTATTTGCAGTACAACTGCCTGAAAAATATATAAGCAAGCAAAATACAAAAAAATGCAGAAGCTTGGCGCGGATTTTTATCTCAGAGATGAAGTGGAATTGATTGCAAAGGAATTGCTTGGGAAAGTACTGGTAATTCAATCAGGCAAACAGAAGTTCCCGGCACGTATAGTAGAAACAGAAGCCTATGCAGGTGCTGTTGATGCCGCTTCGCATGCCTTTAAAAATAAGAGAACGCAACGAACAGAAAACATGTTTATGCAGGGAGGGTCTACTTATGTTTACCTGTGTTACGGCATGCACTACCTGTTCAATGTTGTTACTAATCAGAAAGATATACCGCATGCCATTTTGATCAGAGCAGTTGAACCATTGTTTGATGTTTCACATCAGTTAAAAAAAGGCAAACGACTACCAGGATCCGGGCCGGCACTAGTTACCAAACTATTGGGAATTAATCTATCGCATAATGGCATTTCTCTTATACATAACGAGCTGTTTATCGCTGACGATGGGTATGTACCTGCATCCATTGCAGTATCGCCTCGGATTGGGGTTGATTATGCAGGCAACGCAGCAAAATGGCTTTATCGCTTTTTTATAGACGGCCATCCGCATGTATCACCACATGTTTATAATAATAATGCGGTTAAGATTATTTAGGTAGAGCCGGTTACGAGTTATACCCCTGTAACCCATAGCTCGTAACACGTAACTTTTTGGCACAGAGGTTTCGCGGAGTTAATCTCTGCGCGTGACTTATTATCTCTTTTTTCAGCGCCAAAGAAATCAAAAGAAAGAGACTCCTAACTATATTAACTTTACGGATATGTGGTAAAAAGTATGAAAAAATCAACGCTACAACATCTTCTTAAACTTCTTGCCGGCCCATTGATTGCATTGACACTGCAACTCCTCAACCCATTTCACCTCGAAGAACATGCAAACAGCACAATCAGTATCAGCGCCTGGATGATCGTCTGGTGGATTCTGGAAAGCATTCCCATGCCGGCTGTTGCGCTGATGCCCCTTTTGATGTTTCCTTTATTAAAAATCAGCACCATTGAAAAAACAGCGCAGGCATACAGCAACCCGGTTATTTTTTTATTCATGGGAGGATTTATGATTGGACTTGCTATTGAAAAATGGCATTTACATAAACGCATTGCACTCAACATCATCCGCATTACAGGCACAAGCGGAAAGCAAATCATACTTGGATTTATTCTTGCTTGTGGTTTTTTGAGTATGTGGCTGAGCAATACAGCCACCACCATGATGATGTTTCCCATCGCATTAAGTGTAATCAATGTATTGAAAGTACACGAGCCCGCGGGTAAAAATATGGAACACTTTTCTCTGGTATTGATGCTTGTGATTGCTTATGCCAGCAATATCGGTGGCATGGCAACCATCATCGGCACACCACCGAATGTGGCATTTGCTGCTTACATTGAAAAAACATATCACTATAATATTCAATTTGGCCAATGGATGATTTTGTGTACACCACTCGCAGTCGTTTTATTATTTGCTATTTACTGGGTGCTCTCTTTCTGGCTATTTCCTGTGAAAATCCGTCATAGTGATGATGCTGCACGATATGTAAAACAAGAGTTAATGTCTTTGGGGCCTATGTCCAAAGCAGAAAAGCGTGTCATGGTTATTTTTTGTTGCACTGCATTGCTATGGATCAGCAAAGACATACTGAATAAAATAATTCCCGTAACCATTGATGATACACAAATTGCTCTGATTGGTGCACTTGCCTTGTTTATTTTTCCTTCCGGTGATATACAAGGAAAATCAGATCGCTTACTTGAGTGGAGCGATACCAGTAAAATGGCCTGGGGAATTTTGCTTTTGTTCGGAGGTGGCATTGCACTTGCCGCTGCGCTTGAATCAGCAGGAATTATTCAGCAAATAGGAAAAGGACTAGCGGGTTTCAGCGGTAGCAATACATTTCTGCTTGTGCTGATAATTGTTACTCTCTCTGTTTTTCTTAGTGAGCTGATGAGCAATGTAGCACAGGTCATCGTGTTTGCACCCGTACTTGGTTCACTGGCAGATGCATTGCATATCAATCCACTTTTACTGGGAATTCCGATGACACTCGCAGCCAGCGCAGCAGCCATGCTGCCCATGGGCACTCCACCCAATGCCATCGTTTTTGGAAGCGGACATATCCCCTTAAAAAAAATGATCAAGGCCGGCTTTGCCATCAACCTGATTTGCATTCTGATTATCACTCTGTTTTGTTTTTATCTTCTTCCATTGGTCATGAGCCATATTCAACATGAGTAGATTATGCCTGAACTTTTCATTATTTTCCTTGTTATTCAACACAAACAAACCAAAACTTTAGAAAAAACTTATGAGCAAAAAAATTACATCTAAACTGGCTGTTGTTATTTTCTGTTTCGCAGGAACATTTTTCATCTCTGCTGATTTATTTTTTAATAGCGTTGCTCCCTTTGGCTATACCGGAGCAAATGGCGAAACATGTGCGACAACAGGTTGTCATTCGGGAAATGCCCTTAATACTACAGGGGGATCTGTTGTGATTAATGGGATTCCTGATACCTATACGCCCGGTACTACGTATAATTTCAGTGTTGCTATTACGCATGGATCTGCCAATAGAAGCAAATGGGGTTTTGCCGTGAAAGCCATTGGTTCAAACAATTTCAACGTCGGTAGCTTTACAACTACCAATGCCAATGCTGGCTTAATTGGTCAAGGAGAGATTGGACACATAAGTGCTCCTTCCCAATCCGGAGCAACATATACGTTTAACAACTTATCATGGACAGCCCCTTCTACTCCTCAAAGCACAGAACAAACAGTACGTTTCTTTGCTGTGGGCAATGCCGCCAACGGTAGTGGATCAAGTGGAGATTTTATTTATACATCTACCAAAACAATAACTCAGCAAATATCTAATATTAGTGAAAGCATTCCGGAAATTGATAAATGGATCGTCATGTCTGCTTCCAACACAGCAACGGTTCAATTGACAATGAAAAAGAGCGCAGTTGTTCAGGCAGCGTTATATACATTGAGCGGACAGGAAGTGGCGCGTATTTCTTCCCGACAACTTACTTCCGGTCAGCATAAAATTCAGTTTGAAACCGGGAATCTTGCTGCCGGCACATACATTGTTTCACTGATAAGCAATCACAGAAAAGAGACAAAGAAATTATTGATTCAGCAATAAAATTTATTTTTCTTCGAAAGCTTTCAATCCGCATTCTAACCAAGATTTGAATTCCTGTGCATCGGGCGTATAACTTTTTGTGCGGGTTAATAATTTTTCATCCCCATTGATAATTGCATATTGTGGTTGTGCCACTGCTTCAAAGTTTTCACTTTGGAAAGTTGCCCACTGATCTCCGATTGTACGGATTTGTTTTTTCTGTCCGTTACGGGTAGTGTAAGTCTGTTGGCGATCAGCAGATAAAACCGTGCGATCATCTACATACAAACTCACCACAATAAATTTTTCTTTCATCAACGTCAATACCCCCGGGTTGGTCCATA